>NZ_JAASHC010000037.1:0-55140 GCF_019734355.1 Bacteroides sp. K03 | reverse complement strand
AAGGGCAGGATTAGAGTTGCTAAGAATTAAGATGGTGATGGAACATGTCTTTTTCAACTAAATTGAAGAAGAACCACTCTTATCATACAAAAGTGTACATTATTGTAATCGTCCTATATTCAACAAAGTACAGAGATAAAATACAGCCTTCTCATTCCATTGCCCCATCCAATAAATATGTTTACATTCTACTAAAACATGCTTTAAAACGCGAGATCGTCGATTTGCAAATTATTGATTATAATTCCAAAAATATAAAAATATATGTTTCTAATATTAAAACATATATTATCTTTGCAGATAAAGAACTCTCCCTTATATAATATATTATGAAAAAGATTCTATTTATAGTCATTTTAGCGTTCATCACTCTCCACTGCCAGGCAAAACAAAGCCGGGTGATTGTAGGTGCAGAACAAACGAATGACTATTTACCTATATTAAAGAATAAGAGAATTGCTGTTTTTTCAAATCACACCGGTATGGTGGGAAATAAGCACCTGCTGGATGTATTATTAGAGAATAAGATAAATGTAGTTGCAATTTTCTCTCCGGAACATGGTTTTCGTGGTAATGCAGATGCAGGAGAGTACGTTTCAAGTTCGGTAGATCAAAAAACAGGGGTACCTATTCTCTCGTTATATGATGGCCAATTGGGTAAACCAAGTGAGGAATCCATGCGCAAATTCGATTTGCTGATAGTCGATATACAAGATGTAGGTTTACGATTTTACACGTATTATGCCTCTATGGTACGCCTGATGGATGCCTGCGCGAAGTATAACCGTAAAATGCTGATTCTGGACCGTCCCAATCCAAACGGGCATTATGTAGACGGTCCTATTTTAGATATGAAATATAAATCGGGAGTTGGCTGGCTTCCTATCCCGGTAGTACATGGGATGACTTTGGGAGAATTAGCACTCATGGTTAATGGTGAACGCTGGTTGCCGGCTTCCCGTATCTGTGACGTTACAGTAATAAAATGCAAAAACTATACCCACCAGACAATGTATCAGCTGCCTATCCCTCCCTCTCCTAACCTACCCAATATGAAAGCAGTATACCTCTACCCGTCTATTTGCTATTTTGAAGCAACTCCCGTCAGCTTAGGAAGAGGCACACAACTGCCTTTTCAGGTATACGGTCACCCCAATATGACAGGATACAATTACAGCTTTACGCCACATAGCACATCAGGAGCCAAAAGCCCTCCCCAACTTGGCAGGCTTTGCCACGGTGTGAATTTAAGTGAGTTAAGTGAGGAAGAAATAAGAAAAAAAGGAGTAGATTTGAGCTACCTTATTAACGCTTACCGAAACCTGAATATGGATGATTACTTTTTCCGCCCATTCTTTGAACGACTGATAGGTACGGATTATGTTCGTAAAATGATCGAACAAGGAAAAGATGCCGATGAGATTAAAGCAATGTGGAAAGAAGACGTAGAAAAGTTTAAAGTACAACGCAGACCTTACCTTTTATATGAAGAATAGCCGTTTCTCTCTGTTTTTTATCTTAAATTGTTAAACTATAAAAATGTAAATTGCCCCATGAGTCCAATTGCCATCTTAATCACTATTGCAGCCTATTTCGTTATCCTGTTCACAATCTCATACATTGCAGGCAGAAAAGCCGATAATGAAGGTTTCTTTGTAGGAAATCGTAAATCAACCTGGTATGTAGTAGCATTTGCCATGATTGGTTCGAGTATATCAGGAGTTACATTTGTGTCGGTACCGGGCATGGTTGCTGCAAGCGGATTCTCTTATTTACAGATGGTACTTGGTTTTGTTGCAGGACAAATTATTATAGCCTTTGTTTTGATACCGCTTTTCTACCGGATGAATTTAGTATCCATCTATGAGTATCTTGAAAACCGATTTGGAATTTCTTCTTATAAGACAGGTGCATGGTTCTTTTTTATTTCAAAAATGCTGGGAGCAGCCGTAAGATTATTCCTTGTTTGCCTCACACTACAACTACTTGTTTTTGAGCCTTTCCATCTCCCGTTCATACTGAATGTGATTATCACCGTAGCTCTTGTTTGGCTCTATACTTTCCGTGGAGGAGTAAAGTCATTAATTTGGACAGATTCATTAAAAACATTTTGTCTGGTAGTATCTGTAGTACTATGTATATATTACATTGCTTCCGATCTTAACCTGGGTTTCGGAAGTATGATTGCTACTATATCCGAAAATGACTTCTCACGCATGTTTTTCTTTGATGACGTGAACGACAAACGTTATTTCTTCAAGCAATTTTTGGCAGGAGTATTCACCATGATTGCCATGACAGGACTGGATCAGGACATGATGCAGCGAAACCTAAGCTGCAAGAATTTCAAAGATTCACAAAAAAACATGATCACCAGTGGCATCTCTCAATTCTTCGTCATCTTACTATTCCTTATGTTGGGAGTATTACTCTATATATTCACAGCCCGGCAAGGCATTGAAAATCCGGAGAAGAGTGATGAGTTATTCCCGATGATAGCTACCGGTGACTATTTTCCTGCCATCGTAGGAGTTCTGTTTATCATCGGTCTGATTTCAGCAGCCTATTCAGCAGCCGGTTCGGCACTGACCGCCCTGACTACCTCATTTACAGTCGATATATTAGGCGCTAAAAATAAAGCGGAAAATGAACTGGTAAAGATACGTAAACGTGTGCACATCGGTATGGCAATAACGATGGGGGTTGTTATCTTTGTATTCAATCTGTTGAATAACACAAGCGTGATTGATGCCGTTTATATTCTTGCCAGCTATACTTACGGCCCCATCCTGGGACTTTTCGCCTTTGGCATTTTCACCAAAAAACAGGTTCGCGACAAGTATATTCCCTGGGTAGCCATTGCCTCCCCCATTCTGTGCTTCATATTACAGAAAAACTCAGAGAGATGGTTCAACGGGTATCAGTTCAGCTATGAATTGCTGATATTCAATGCACTTTTTACTTTTATCGGACTCTGCCTGCTCATAAAAAAGAGCAAATAACAAATTATTTTAATCCAAAACAAAAAATACACTCAGATGAACAGAAAAGTATATACCTGTATCGCATTCCTATTTGTAGTGTACACTACAATTCAGGCGCAGGTAGGAGAGCATTTTCGTTTCGCTCTTCTCACAGATATTCATGTCACGAATAAGGGGACAGCCTTTGAAGATCTCCAAAACTCCATCAATCAGGTAAACAAGACACAAGGAATTGATTTTGTACTGGTAACCGGAGATATAACCGAAGAAGGAGATCGTGCCTCTATGAAGAAAGTAAAAACAGCCCTCGGGCAACTAAAGGTGAAATATTACATCATTCCCGGAAACCATGAAACGAAATGGAGTGAAAGCGGCGTGACCGACTTCGGACATATCTTTGGCGGAGAGCGTTTTAAATTTGAACACAAAGGCTTTCTCTTTTTAGGATTCAACTCCGGCCCGTTAATGCGCATGGCAGACGGACATGTAGTGCCTCAGGACATTACATGGTTGAAAGACGAACTGAAAAAGGCAGGAAAAGAAAAGCCTGTATTTTTAGTTACTCACTATCCGCTGTTAAAAGGAGATGTGGACAATTGGTATGACGTAACCGATGCAGTGCGCCCCTTTAACATCCGTGCGTTCATGGGTGGGCATTATCACAAAAATCAGTTTTTCTCTTATGACGGTATTCCGGGAATTATCAACCGTTCCAATCTGCGGGGAAAAGATCCGGTAGGCGGATACAGTGTCTATGAAATAACTCCCGATTCTGTATTCGTTTATGAACAGAAAATTGGTGAACAACCTAAAAAGTGGTGCGCACTCTCTTTAACAAAATCGTACTACGATGCGAAAGGAGCAACAGACAAGTATCCCGATTTCTCTGTCAACAAAGAATATCCACAGGTAAAAGAAAAATGGCTCGTACAAACGGGTGTGGGTATCTATTGTTCACCGGTCATAGAGAAAGAACAGGTTTTCGTTGGCGATGACATGGGCATCTTAACCGCCTACAGCCTGAAAAAAGGGAAAAAGCTCTGGAGTTTCCATTCCGGCAACCGTATTGTTGGTACTCCTGCCGCAGCCGATGGTATCGTTGTATTTGGCTCTGCAGATAAACATATTTATGGTTTGAATGCCGATAACGGAACATTACTCTGGAAAATAGAAGCCGGAGAACCGGTGCTGGGAGCTGTAACGATAGACAACGGAATAGCCTACATAGGTGCCAGTGATCATACCTTCCGTGCCATTGACATCAGGACCGGGAAACTCATATGGGCATATACAGGTGTAAAAGGCTATATAGAAACCCGTCCACTCGTTGAAGGTGACAAAGTGATCTTCGGTGCATGGGACAATACACTCTATGCTTTGAGTAAAAAAGAAGGTAAAGAGTTATGGAAATGGACGGGCGGGCTGACCCGCATGCACTTCTCTCCTGCGGCAGTATGGCCGGTAACAGCAAATGGCAAAGTTTTCATTACCGATCCTCAACGTGCCATGACCGCCATTGACTTAGAAACCGGAGAAACCGTATGGCGTACTTTCCAGTCCACCGTACGCGAAACAATCGGTCTATCTGCCGATAAAGAACGGATATACAGTAAAACAATGAATGACAGCATTGTCTGTTTTTCAACGAAAGGCGATAAACCGGATCAATTGTGGAGTTCCAACGTCGGTTTTGGCTATGAGCATGCCCCTTCCATGCAAGTAGAAAAAGACGGAGTGATGTTTGGCAGCACCAAAGGAGGACTTATCTTTGCACTGGAACCACTGACAGGCAAGATACTATGGAAGCATAAAGTAGGTAACTCGCTTATCAGTACGGTTGTTCCTATCAACCGCCACCAGGTGTTATTCACCGCAACCGGAGGCGAAACCGGATTATTGGAATGGAAAGAATAAAAATAATAATAAAGAACTAAGATATGAAAACTACAATCAATTGCTTTATCCCTTTTGCAAATGCAGCGCAAGCTGAAAAAACAGTTCAGAGCTTACAAAGTTCCGATCTGATAAAGAAAATCTATCTGCTCACAACAGAAACGACAGCCACCCCCCTTCCGGGTTGTGAAATATTAACCGTGTCTGCACTTAATGCCAGTGCAACAATGCGCGCTGTTGCTGCACATTCCGATGCGGACTATACCCTGCTTTATACCAAATATACAACACTGTCACCAGGTATGTTCGCCTTCGAACGTATGATCCATATTGCCGAAGACAGCAATGCAGGTATGGTGTATGCCGATCATTATCAGGTGGCGGAAGGTGTTCAAAAGAATGCACCGGTGATAGACTATCAGCCGGGGAGCCTCCGTGATGACTTCAACTTCGGTTCGGTGTTACTATACAAAGCCAGTGCATTGAAAGAAGCAGTGAGTCGTATGAAAGCTGATTATCAGTTTGCCGGACTGTATGATCTACGCCTGAAATTGTCACAAAAGGAAGCATTGGTTCACATTAACGAATACCTGTACTCCGAAGTGGAAAACGATACCCGCAAAAGTGGTGAAAAAATATTCGACTATGTAGACCCTAAAAACCGGGCACTACAAATAGAAATGGAACAAGCCTGCACAGAACATCTGAAAGAGATAGGTGGCTATCTGGCTCCCGAATTCAAAAAAATCGAATTCAGTGCTGGTAATTTTGAATATGAAGCTTCTGTCATTATCCCGGTACGCAACCGTATCCGTACGATTAAAGATGCCATACGATCGGTATTAAATCAAAAAGCTGAGTTCAAATTCAACCTCATCATCATCGACAATCACTCTACCGACGGAACGACAGATGCTATTCGTGAATTTACCTCCGACGAGCGCCTCATCCACATCGTCCCCGAACGGAATGATTTGGGTATAGGCGGTTGCTGGAATTTGGGTGTACATCATGAGAAATGTGGCAAGTTTGCCGTACAGCTGGACAGCGACGATGTGTATAAAGATGAAAATACCCTGACAACAATGGTGCAGGCATTCTATGAACAGAATTGTGCAATGGTGGTAGGTACATACATGATGACGGACTTCAATATGAACAGGATCGCCCCAGGCATTATCGATCATAAAGAATGGACTCCCGAGAACGGACGTAACAATGCTTTACGCATCAACGGTTTGGGTGCTCCACGCGCATTCTATACCCCGGTATTACGCGAAATCAAAGTTCCTAACACCAGTTATGGGGAAGATTATGCCTTAGGATTGAACTTCTCCCGCCAATACCAGATAGGACGTGTATACGATGTAGTCTATCTGTGTCGCCGTTGGGATGACAACTCGGATGCAGCACTGGATGTAGTGAAAATGAACGGGCACAATTTGTATAAAGACCGTATTCGTACCTGGGAATTACAAGCCCGTATAGCAATGAATCGTCGTCAAATGTAATAATAGGGATGGATACAAAATTAAAAATAGAAAAATTATTCAGTGACCAGCTCTCTTCATGGGAGCTGGCAAAAAACAATTATACAGCACTAAGCCGGGTCAAAGTAAAAGAACTGGATGTGAACGGTACGCACTATAAAGTACAGTTTAATCCTGCACGCATCGTTTCTTCGGCAGCTAAAGTAGATACAAAGTCTATACAGGAACGAAAATGCTTCCTTTGTCCCGCCAATCTACCGGCTGTACAAAGAGGACTTCCGTTCAAAGAGAATTACCAGATACTGGTCAATCCGTTTCCTATCTTTCCGAAACATCTGACTGTACCGGCTTTAGAGCATGTGGACCAGCGTATTAAAAATCGCTTTGGCGACATGCTGAACTTAGCAACTTATGCCCAGGACTATGTAGTTTTCTACAACGGTCCCAAATGCGGAGCATCCGCCCCCGACCATGTGCACTTCCAGGCAGGAAACAAAGGTTTTCTCCCTCTTGAACAAGAGTGGAAAAATAAGAAGGCCGGTAAAATTGTGACTTACCAAACAGCTACACTATCTTATCTGGACGATGCCCCCCGTAATACATTAGTCTTGGAAGCAACCAACCGGGAAGATGCCATCACCCTATTCAATGTAGTATACAACGCCATGGAACAGAAACCGGGTGAGGAAGAGCCAATGATGAATCTGCTTACCTGGGTTGAAGGTGGACAATGGGTAGTCTGCATTTTCCCGCGTTCCAAACACCGTCCTTCCTGCTACACAGCCGAAGGAGATGCCAATATTCTTATCAGTCCGGCATCCGTAGATATGGGAGGAGTATTCATCACCCCACTGGAAAAAGATTTTGAGAAACTAACGGCAACAGACATTGCGGCAATCCTCGGAGAAGTCTGTCTCAGTACAGACGAATTTCACAAATTAAGACAACGCATAAAAGAACAGTTATGAAAGAGCCTAAAGTACATGTAGGTATCCTGTCCGGACAAAAGATAGAATTCACCCTGTTGAATACCTATCGCATGAACGGCGAAGAAGTAAGTGGGAAACAAACCGCTCTTTTCGATGACGGAAAAATTCTTTGGAGAAACCATCATTATGAAGAACTACTGTTTGAACCTCTGTACGAGGCTACAGACTCTTTCGAATTGCAGGATGTCACCATCGGTATCAATTTTCACTGGGAACGAAAAGAAAACCAACGTTTCCAGGGAGCCCTGAAAATTATCATAGAAAACAATACCCTCACCGGTATCAACCGCGTAAACGTAGAAGATTATTTAGTCAGTGTCATCTCCTCGGAAATGAGTGCCAACGCTTCTCTGGAATTACTGAAAGCACATGCAGTGATTTCACGCAGCTGGCTACTTAATAAATTGACAATTAACAGTGGACAATTGACAGTGGACAGTGGACAATTGACAGTTACTATGCAGCATGATAGCGCAGCCAATTGTCAATTGTCCACTGTCAACTGTCAACTAATAAAGTGGTACGATCAGGAAGACCATACTCACTTTGATGTGTGTGCCGACGATCATTGCCAGCGTTATCAGGGAATCACCCGTGCATCTACCGAAATCGTGAAGGAAGCCATTCATGCTACCCGCGGACAAGTGCTGACCTATAACGGACAAATTTGCGATGCCCGCTTCTCTAAATGCTGCGGAGGCGCTTTCGAAGAGTTCCAATATTGCTGGGAAGATGTGAAACATCCTTATCTCGTCAAACAACGGGATAGCAAGACAACGGCTCTCCTACCCGATCTTCGCATGGAAGCAGAAGCAGAAAAGTGGATACGAAACTCTCCGGAAGCTTTCTGCAATACGACAGAAAATAAGATACTCAGCCAGGTGCTAAACAATTACGATCAGGAAACTACTGATTTTTATCGCTGGAAAGTAGAATACACGCAAGAAGAATTAGCGGCACTTATCTTCAAACGTTCCGGCATTGATTATGGACAGATAATCGACTTAATTCCTGTTGAACGCGGAACGTCTGCCCGAATCGTAAAACTTAAAATCATTGGTACAAAGAAAACAATGACCATTGGCAAGGAGCTTGAAATCAGAAGGACATTGTCACCTTCTCATCTGTACAGTTCGGCATTTGTCATTGATAAAACAGATATAAAAGATACTATTCCGGGCAAATTCATTCTCACCGGTGCCGGCTGGGGGCATGGTGTAGGTCTTTGTCAGATTGGTGCCGCAGTAATGGGTGAGCAGGGATATACTTATGACACAATTCTGCTACATTATTATATTGGAGCTGCTATTGAAAAACGATATTAAAACAATCATTATGAAAAATAAGAAACTATCACCGTGGGCATGGATACCAACACTTTATTTTGCACAAGGACTGCCTTATGTAGCCGTAATGACTATCTCAGTTATTATGTACAAAAAGTTAGGTATCTCTAATACAGATATTGCTCTATATACCAGTTGGCTATACCTTCCCTGGGTAATCAAACCTTTCTGGAGTCCCTTTATTGACTTATTAAAAACAAAACGTTGGTGGGTAGTGACCATGCAGATTCTCGTAGGAGCCGGACTGGCCGGAATAGCCTTTACTATTCCCATGCCTAATTTCTTTCAGATAACTCTCGCTATATTCTGGTTAGTGGCTTTCAGCTCGGCAACACACGACATAGCTGCCGACGGATTTTATATGCTGGCTTTAAGCGTGCGAGACCAGGCCATGTATGTCGGAATACGAAGCACTTTTTATCGCATTGCCACTATAGCAGGGCAGGGACTTCTGGTTGTACTGGCAGGAGAGCTGGAAAAACGGACTTCTACTATAGCCATGGCATGGAGTATCACATTTTATATTCTTGCGGGATTATTTATTGCATTCTATTTGTATCACAGCTATATCCTTCCACATCCTTCCGCTGATAAACCAGCAGTAGGCAATGTCACGGCAAGTAATATATTCAAAGAGTTCTTTGCTACTTTTACTTCTTTCTTTAAAAAGCCACAAGCAGGTGTTGCCATACTCTTTATGTTATTCTACCGTTTGCCTGAAGCCCAATTAGTAAAACTCATCAATCCTTTTTTGCTGGACCCTATTGAAAAAGGAGGTTTAGGATTGAGCACGGCCGAAGTGGGTTGGGTATATGGTACTATCGGTATTATCGGACTTACCCTCGGAGGAATCATTGGAGGAATCTGTGCAGCCAAAGGAGGATTACAGAAATGGCTATGGCCCATGGCATGGAGCATCTCCCTAACTTGTATTACATTTGTCTATCTCGGATATTTCCAACCACAAGACCTTCTTACCATTAACATTTGTGTATTTATAGAGCAGTTTGGTTATGGATTTGGATTTACAGCCTATATGCTTTACCTGATTTATTATTCGGACGGCGAACACAAGACGGCACATTATGCCATTTGTACTGCTTTCATGGCACTGGGTATGATGTTACCAGGCATGATGGCCGGTTGGTTACAGGAACATATCGGTTACGAGAAATTCTTTATCTGGGTAATGATTTGTTGTGCAGCAACCATTGCTGTTTGCGCATTTATAAAGATTGACCCTAATTACGGTAAAAAAGAAGAAGTTACAGAAATAGAAACCCCCGAAAAACAATAACGATTCGAAACAGAAAAACTTATGAACAAATTTCGATTTATTATTCTTAGCACTTGTTGCCTGCTGGCCCTCACCACACAGGCACAGAAAATCAAAATTAAGACGGGCATTGAAGTTCTGAAAGAACAGAACTTCAAATGCCTCGAAGGTAAACGTGTAGGACTGATCACCAATCCTACCGGTGTAGACAACCAGCTGAAATCTACGATTGACATTCTTCACGAAGCCCCCAATGTGAATCTGGTAGCATTATATGGCCCCGAACATGGTGTACGGGGCGATGTCCATGCCGGAGATAAAGTCGATAATTCAGCCGATTCCTCTACCGGACTGCCCGTCTATTCTCTTTATGGGAAAACACGCAAACCCACTCCGGAAATGCTGAAAGACATCGACGTGCTTGTATACGACATACAGGATATCGGCTGCCGCTCTTTCACCTATATCAGTACTATGGGGGTAGCTATGGAAGCTGCTGCCGAAAATGGAAAGGAATTTATCGTACTTGACCGCCCCAATCCGGTAGGAGGGGAAAAAATTGAAGGTAACCTGACAGAAGAGGGATACATTTCTTTTGTTAGTCAATTTAAGATTCCGTACCTTTACGGACTCACTTGTGGTGAGTTGGCCCTGATGCTGAACGGTGAAAAGATGTTAGGCAAGCAGTGCAACCTGCACGTGGTGAAAATGAAAGGCTGGAAACGTAAAATGGATTATGTTCAAACAGGTTTACAATGGATTCCTTCCTCTCCGCACATCCCGCATCCGCACTCTGCCTTCTTCTATCCTGTATCGGGAATACTTGGAGAACTCGGTTATATGTCTATCGGAGTGGGCTATACTATTCCGTTTCAGATGTTTGCTGCTCCTTGGGTGAAAGCTGAAGAACTGGCAGATAATCTGAATAAGTTGCAGTTGCCCGGAGTCATCTTCCGCCCGCTACATCTTAAACCGTTCTATTCTGTAGGCAAAGGCGAACATCTGCAAGGCGTACAAGTGCATATCATGGACTATCGGAAAGCTGTGTTGAGTGAGATACAATTCCTTGTCATGCAGGAAATAGCCACTCTCTATCCGGAATATGCTATATTTGACCATGCAGATAAAGGACGTTTTGACATGTTTGATAAAGTAAGTGGTTCAAACGAAATACGCGAACGGTTCAGTAAACGTAATCGCTGGGAAGACATCCGCGACTATTGGTATAAAGACGTGGATAGTTTCCGCCAACTGTCAAAGAAATATTATTTATACAAGTAGAAATGAATAAAGGAAGTAAGCACTTGGCATTTTTGCAGGAGATTTCACAATTCATCCCGCAAGAAAGAATTTATACTGACGAACTTCGCCGGTTGGCATGGGGAACGGATGCAGGTTTTTATCGCCTCATTCCCCAAATTGTAATCCGCTCCGCCAATGAGCAGGAGGTTTCGGATTTATTATGTGCGGCAACCCGTCATCTGTTGCCGGTAACTTTCCGTGCAGCGGGGACCAGTTTATCAGGGCAAGCCATCAGTGACTCTATCCTTATAGTGGCAGGAAAACACTGGGAGAAATACAGTATTTCCTCCGATTACGAACAAATAACCCTCCAGCCCGGTATTATCGGACAACGTGTTAATGAACTGTTACAGCCCTTCGGACGTAAGTTTGCTCCCGACCCGGCCTCTGTAAAAAGTGCCATGGTCGGCGGTATCGTAATGAACAATGCTTCGGGTATGAATTGTGGTACACATGCCAATAGTGACAAAATGTTATTGTCGGCACGCATTGTGTTTGTGGACGGAACGATACTGGATACCGGCAGTGATATCAGCAAACAAGAGTTCCTGTTGAGACATGCCGGATTCATTACACAAATTCAGACACTACGCGACCTGATTCGTACAGATGAAGAGTTGAGCGCACGCATTCGTTACAAATACTCTATTAAAAACGTCACCGGATTAAATCTACTACCGTTCATCGCCTTCGATGACCCGTTTGATATTATCACACATTTAATGGTAGGTTCGGAAGGTACATTGGCTTTCCTCTCAGAGGTAACTATGAAAACGGAGTATGATTATCCTCACAAAGCCAGTGCAATGCTCTATTTCAGCGACATCAAAGAAGCATGCCGGGCGGTGGTGGCAATGAAGAAACTCACCAACGAAAAAGGTGAATGGATTGTGAAAGGTGCCGAACTGCTTGATTGGAAATCTCTGGCATCCGTCAACGATTCGACTGGTGAGGGACTAACAGCTGTACTTACAGAAACTAAAGCACATAGCAAAGAAGAACTTGCTCAAAACATAACTGCCATAGAAGAGACTTTAGCATCCTTCAATACTTATATACCGGTTCGTTTTACAGATAAACCGGAAGAATACTCCAAATACTGGGCCATTCGTTCGGGGATCTTCCCCTCTGTGGGAGGAACCCGTCAACCGGGAACAACCTGCCTCATCGAGGACGTAGCCTTCCACATAGAAGACTTACCCGAGGCAACAGCTGAGTTGCAGCAACTCATTGCACGCCATGGATATGATGACGCCTGTATTTACGGACATGCCCTCGAAGGTAACTATCATTTCATCATTAATCAGTCTTTCAGTACCGATGCCGAAGTAAAACGCTACGAAGAACTAATGAATGATGTCAAAACATTAGTGGTGGATAAATACGACGGTTCACTAAAGGCCGAACACGGTACGGGACGTAATATGGCACCGTTCGTAAAATACGAATGGGGTGAAAAAGCTTATGAGATTATGAAAGCGATAAAAACGCTTTTCGATCCGCAAAATCTGCTAAACCCCGGTGTTATCTTTAATGATGACCCGCTGTGCCATATCAAAAACTTCAAGCCGTTACCACTCACGAATCCACATGTAGACAAATGCATCGAGTGTGGTTTTTGTGAAGTCAATTGCCTGACTTGTGGTTTTACCCTTTCTTCACGTCAACGCATTGTATTACGCCGTGAGATATCCAGGCTGAAACAAAACGGTAATGATCCCGAACGCCTCGCCACTCTACAAAAACAATACCGCTACCCCGGGAACCAGACTTGCGCCGGAGACGGCCTTTGTTCAATGTCCTGTCCTATGGGTATCAACACAGGTGACCTGACGCACGACATCCGTCAGGAAGAGCTTCCGCAAAATAGCTTTGGCTACTCTGTAGGAAACTTTGCCGCCAATCATTTTGCCGGTATAAAAAGCTGTCTGCGTCCGATGTTAACCCTCGCAAATGCAGCCCATTCCGTATTAGGAACTTCTGCTATGACTTCCCTCACCAAAGGGATGCACAATGTCTTGGGTGTCCCACAATGGACTCCGGCTATGCCTAAAAGCTATAAGAGAAGGGAGAAGGGAGAGGGGAGAATGGAGAAGGGAAAGAATATGCAGGGCGATAGCGCAGCTAATTTTCAATTTTCAACTTTCAATTTTCAATTAAATAAGGTTGTTTATTTTCCCAGTTGTATCAACCAGACAATGGGGTTACCCGGTAAATCACGTGAAAGCCAACCTCTCGTAGATAAGATGTTATCCCTCCTGCAAAAAGCGGGTTACGAAGTCATCTTTCCTAAAGATATGGAGAAACTGTGTTGCGGTACGATTTGGGAGAGCAAAGGCATGCCGGATATTGCCGACCGAAAATCAGCAGAGCTGGAAGCTTCTTTATGGGAGGCTTCCGAAAATGGAAAATATCCGGTATTGTGCGACCAGAGCCCTTGCCTTCACCGTATGCGTGAAACCATAAAGAAAATGAAGTTGTATGAACCAGCAGAATTCATCTATGTCTTTTTACGTGATAAACTGGAATTCACCCCCATCAACCGTCCGGTAGCTGTTCATATCACTTGCTCTATGCGTAGAATGGGATTGGCAGACACCCTGCTTTCCCTGGCACGGCTCTGTTCCACACAAGTCGTCATACCCGAAGAGGTAGGTTGTTGCGGTTTTGCCGGAGACAAAGGTTTCACCCACCCGGAAGTCAACAGTTATGCTTTACGCAAGTTGCGTCCGCAATTGGAAAAGGCGGGAATACAAACCGGATATTCCAATAGTCGTACCTGCGAAATTGGCCTGGCTACCAACACAGGTATTGCCTATGTGTCTATCGCCTATCTGGTAGACGAATGTACTAAAGCCCGTTAACCCCAAATATAAACTTAACACATAAAGCCATTAGAAATGAATAAAACAACCAGCAAACGCCTCTTAGCCCTCGACATATTAAGAGGTATCACCATAGCGGGAATGATTATGGTGAACAACCCCGGTTCGTGGTCATACGTCTACGCCCCGTTAGGACACGCTAAGTGGAATGGTTTAACACCAACCGATCTTGTATTCCCTTTTTTCATGTTTATCATGGGAATATCTACTTACATTTCCCTGCGGAAGTATAACTTTGAATTCAGTCACTCAGCCGCCCTGAAGATTCTTAAACGCACCATCGTCATCTTTGCCATTGGTCTGGGTATTGCCTGGTTCTCTATGTTTTGCCGCACCTGGAATTCTCTTTCCGGTGAAGAAATCTCTTTTTTATCACGGCTTGGGCAATCAGTCTGGACCTTCGATCATATTCGTATTTTAGGAGTGATGCAGCGCTTAGCACTGTGCTATGGCGCAACTGCTATCATCGCTTTAACGATGAAGCACAAATATATCCCCTATCTGATTGTAACTTTGTTGGCAGGTTATTTTATCCTGCTTATCACTGGTAATGGGTTCGAATATAACGACACGAACATACTTTCCGTCGTTGACCGTGCTGTGCTTGGTGAAGCACATATGTACAAGGATAACGGTATTGATCCCGAAGGACTGTTAAGTACTATCCCGGCCATTGCACACGTGCTGATAGGTTTCTGCGTTGGCAAACTGCTAATGGAAGTAAAGGACATCAACGAAAAGCTCGAACGCCTGTTCCTTATCGGAACAATTCTTACTTTTTTAGGATTCCTGCTCAGCTACGGCTGTCCGATCAATAAGAAAATATGGTCGCCTACTTTCGCCATTGTCACTTGCGGACTGGGTTCCAGTTTCCTGGCATTACTTATTTGGATTATCGATGTAAAAGGCTATAAATCGTGGAGCCGGTTCTTTGAATCGTTTGGCGTAAATCCACTCTTTATCTATGTACTGGCAGCTGTACTTTCTATCTTATTGGGCAGCATACGAGTTACACTGGATGGAGCAACAACCAGCCTGCATGGTTACATCTATAGCGGTATTCTTCAGCCTCTATTGGGCGATTACCCCGGCTCATTAGCATTCGCCCTTCTATTTGTGATACTCAACTGGAGTATCGGTTACCTATTGTATAAGAAAAAAATATATATAAAGATATGATATTAATAGCAGATAGTGGTTCTACAAAGACCGATTGGTGCGTTGTAGGACAAGGACAACTCGTCCGACAGATAGTAACGAAAGGTATGAATCCTTTCTTTCAATCAGAGGAAGAAATAGGGAATGAGATAGCTACTGCACTACTCCCCCACCTGGAAACCAATGCGCTCGACGCTGTTTACTTTTATGGAGCAGGATGTGTGCCGGACAAGGTGCCAATGATGCACAATGCACTCTCTCTCCATCTGAACGTCAAGAATGGCATTGAAGTCAATACGGATATGCTGGCTGTCACCCGTAGTTTGTGTGGACACAAACCGGGCATCGCCTGTATTTTAGGAACCGGTTCGAACTCCTGTTTCTATGACGGCGAAAAGATTGTGAACAATGTTTCCCCGTTAGGATTCATTTTGGGAGACGAAGGTAGTGGTGCTGTATTAGGAAAACTTCTGATAGGCGACATTCTGAAAAACCAGATGACACCGGAATTGAAAGAAAAGTTTATGAAAAAAACCGGCCTGACACCTCCCGAAATTATCGACCGCGTATATCGTCAGCCGTTCCCAAACCGTTTCCTGGCAAGCCTTTCTCCGTTTCTGGCAGAGAACATTCACGAGCCATCTGTGCATGCACTCGTTCTTGGCAGTTTCAAGGCTTTCCTGAAACGTAACGTGATGCAGTATGATTATCAGAATTATCCGGCACATTTTATCGGCTCCGTTGCCTACCATTATCAGGAGGTATTACACGAAGCCGCCCAAGAACTGGGAGTACAAATAGGAGTTATCGTCAAAAGCCCCATGCAAGGCCTGATGACATTTCATAATTCATAAATCATAATTTACCCAATGTTTATCAAAATATCAGAGCAACCTTCGCTCTACAACGATTTAGAGAAAAAGTCTATCCGGGAAATACTGGAAGATATCAATACGGAAGACCAGAAAGTAGCGCTTGCCACACAAAAGGCCATTCCGCAAATAGAGAAACTGGTAAGCCAGATCGTGCCTCGCATGAAGCAGGGAGGACGTATATTCTATATGGGTGCCGGAACAAGCGGACGCCTGGGAGTACTTGACGCTTCGGAAATACCTCCAACCTTCGGTATGCCTCCCACATTGGTCATCGGACTGATTGCCGGTGGAGACACAGCCCTTCGTAACCCTGTAGAAAATGCCGAAGATAATACAACCCGTGGCTGGGAAGAATTGATGGAACATAACATCAATGATAAAGACACGGTTATCGGTATTGCTGCGTCGGGTACCACTCCTTACGTCATCGGAGCCATGCATGCTGCGCGCGAACACGGGATTCTAACCGGATGCATCACCAGTAACCCCGATTCACCCATGGCAGCAGAAGCCGATGTTCCTATTGAGATGATTGTAGGACCGGAGTATGTGACAGGAAGTTCACGTATGAAATCGGGTACAGGACAAAAAATGATCCTGAACATGATCACTACCTCTGTAATGATTCAGCTGGGACGTGTGAAAGGTAACAAAATGGTTAACATGCAGCTCAGCAATCAGAAACTGGTAGACCGTGGCACACGTATGATCATTGAAGAACTTGGGTTGGATTATGATCAGGCAAAAGCCCTGTTGCTGATGCATGGTTCGGTAAAAAAAGCCGTAGACGCTTACAAAGCGGGACAATAAACAAAACTTAGTTCACCACAGAGGCCACAAAGTTTCATAGAGTATTACTTTTATCTGATAAAACGCGGATTTATGCGAATTAACGCAGAATTAAAGACGGTAATTCCTTCTTTTACATCTGTTTCTTTTTGCGAAAATCCGGATAAATCCGCGTTTCAATAATACCACCCTTATCTTATCCAACTTTATCTAAACTACGTATTCATATGAAAACATCCTTCCTAATATTGAGCCTATTCTTTCTCTCTTTCCAGGCCTTGGGGCAACCGTTACAACGCGTAGCTCCCGAACAAACAGGTATGAACTCCCGTCAACTTACATATGCTGATAAAGCTATTGAAACAGCTATAAACAACAAAGAAATTCCCGGTGCTGTACTTGCCATCGTACGCCATGGCAAGTTGGCTTATCTGAAAGCCTATGGAAATAAGCAACTGCTCCCTGATACAGAACCGATGAATGTCAATACCGTATTTGACATGGCTTCCGTGAGCAAAGCCATGTCAACCGCTATCAGTGCCATGATTCTCATTGAACGCGGTCAACTCCGGCTTACAGACCGTGTCAATCTCTATATTCCGGAATTCTCCGAAGATATCCGTATCGCCGACCTCATGACACACACTTCCGGACTCCCACCTTACGCTCCAGTTAAGGAATTAACGGCTAAATATGGCGCTCCGAATCCTAAAGGGCTCATAGAATACATTTCCGGTTGCAAAACTAATTTCAAGCCGGGGACAGACTTCCAATACAGCTGCCTCAACTATATTGCCCTGCAACATGTCATTGAAACAGTCAGTGGACAAAGCCTGCGTGATTTTGCAAAAACGCATATTTTTGATCCGTTGGGTATGCAACATACCGATTATTGTCCTACCGGAGAAACATTGGAACGGTGTGCTCCTACCGAAAAGCAAAAGGACGGCAGTATCCTCAAAGGAATTGTTCACGATCCGTTGGCACGTATCATGAACGCAGGTGTCTCGGGTAATGCAGGTGTTTTCTCCGATGCCAATGACCTGGCTATACTCGCTGCAATGTTACTCAACAACGGAGAATATAATGGACATCGTATCCTCAGTCCATTAGGAGTAAAAACAATGAGAAGTATTCCCCGGCATATCCCCGGTCTGGAACGCGCATTAGGATGGGATCTCTTTTCTCCATATGCATCTAATAACGGTGATCTGTTTGGACCAAACACCTACGGACATACTGGATATACAGGTACTTCCATAACCATTGATCCCGACAATGACACTGCCGTTATTCTGCTGACCAACAGCGTACATCCGGATGACAAAGGTAAAGTAACCCGGCTTCGTTCACTGGTAGCCAACGCCGTTGCTGCTTCTATCTACCCTACCGAACGGACATATACTAAACATTACTACAAACGCTTTCTCGAATTTGAAGATGAGCCGGCCATCAGCCCCAAAGATATCGTCATGCTGGGCAATAGCCTCACCGAAGGTGGCAAAGACTGGGGAGTACGACTAAAAAAGAAACATGTACGTAACCGGGGCATCATCGGAGACGAAGCAATGGGTGTATACGACCGTCTGCACCAGATTCTCCCCGGGCATCCGGCAAAGCTCTTTTTATTGATAGGCATCAATGATGTATCACATGACCTCACAGCAGACAGTGTCGTGACTCTAATTACCCTCCTGATAGACAGAATACAGAGAGAATCACCCGATACCAAACTATATCTGCAAAGCCTGCTCCCTATCAATGAATCCGTATGTAAATACAAAACAATGATCGGTAAAACAGACATCGTACCGGAAATTAACCGAAAACTGGAAACGCTCGCTACTTCCCGGAAAATACCATTTATCAACTTATTCCCTCTCTTTGCAGAAAAGGGAACAAATATTCTACGAAAGGAACTGACGACAGACGGATTACATCTGACGGAAGAAGGGTATCAGATATGGAGTAGGAAGTTGAAGAAATATCTTTAAATATACTCCTTCAATCCTTGCGCATTCAACAAGGTAACCTCTCTCTTGTCTACTGAGATAAGCCCCTCCTTTATCATCTTATTGATCTCTTTTGACAGGGCAGGACGGGTTACTCCTAAATAATCTGCCAGTTGTACCTGGTTATGCTCCAATAAAGCGATATTGGCAGAGGTGCGATGCTCCATGAGATAATAAACGAAACGACTGCGAAGGTTCTTATAAGAGAGGATACGCAAACGGGTAACGGTACATTTATTGCAGTTGCCTGTCACACAAAGAAAACTATGGAGTAACTGTGGCACGGAACTTATCAGTTTGAAAACCGAAGTACGGGTGGCCATCAGAAGAATAGAATCTTTACTTACGGTAAAGGTGGCAGGCAGAATATTGTTTTCGCCAAACAGATGCGGAGTAGCAAAGGCGCGGGGTGCGATGATCTCTTCTACCTTTACCAGATTGCCGGCTACATCGATGATATTAACCTCCAGCTCGCCTTTCAGCAGCACATACAAATGATTGCAACGCGTATCTTGTTGCAGCACCACCTCTTTACGGGATACCTTGTACAATGTAAATTCAAGTTCGTCCATTAGACGATGTTTTACATTCACATCTAAGTCCCGGAAAAGAGGTATCTGCCACAGCAGTTGTTTATACTCATCTGTAAAATCGATTTTTACCACAGTGCTTCTCTTTGGTTTGTGACAAAAATAGTTCTTTTTCCGTTACAGTCCTACCATTTAGCAAAGAAAATACGTGGGTTGATATTGAGGGAGACCCATCCCCAGTCTTGCCAGGCATCATGGCTACCACCTTTCACCACATCCATGTATTTCGTCCCGAGCATGGTTGAGTAACCAACCGTCAGTTTCACATCCTTCATCACTGTGTAATCTACCTGCAGGTCGAATTCTGATCCGAGACTACGTCCTTCATCTCCCTCTACTGTTACGTCATAAGTAGTAGAAAAGTGATGATAATTTAGTGACAGGGCCCAACGGGAAGTGGGTTTAAAGTCAACACTCAGCTGCTTGTCCCACAAACCTTTATTGTAAGCAGAAGCATAGAAGTAATCCATACCACCATAAAACTTATGATGAGTGCCATAAAGCGGATCGAATGTAGACGCCTTACTACTTTCCGGATCACCGCTCAGATAATCGGTCAATATGCTGACGGACCATTGCTGATTGATTTTATATCCCGCTTTCACACCGAACATATAGGCTGAAACCTTCTTCACCTCATCGCCCACTTTCCGTTTACCAAACTGATAGTATGCACTTCCGTTTAACGTCCAGTTACCTGGAGTATAGGTGAGATAAGTTCCGGTGGTAGGCATATAATTCGTTTTTCCTTTTTCGGGCGTTCCGGTCTCATAGCCTACATTCATGAAAAGCAAAGAGGCATTGAAATTCTTAGCCCACTGACCGTTATACCATAAAGTCTGCATGGTTTTATAAGGCTGTGCTTTAGAAGGATCATAATAGTTGCCACCTATCGTTTTTTCATCATTCTGATTGAAAGCGAGGACAAGGTGCATTTTGTGCTTCCCGGCTTCGTATCCCAACTTCAATGCATCATGAAAACGTCCCGCCACATTCCAATCGAGACTACCCAGCAAACGTTCATCATCATATACCAATGACTGGCGTCCCAACTGTGCGAAGATACCTTTCCCTAAGTCCAGCTTTGCCCATGCCTCATGGAGAATAAATCGTCCGTTCTTATCTATCTGAGGGTCCTGTCCCCATACACCTACATGCTGGGCAGAAAGCTTCATTTGCAGACGATCCCGCTTGTATCCAAGTGAAAAACGGGCACGATTGTTTATAAAAAAGGCAGGCAACTGTCCGTCATCACGCGGACTAAGTACGCCATTGCGATATTCACCGCGGGCACGCAGTTGTGCATCAATACTAAACTCGTTCTTCTCTTCCTGTGCACAGACAACAGAAGAGCACAGTACTAATCCGGTTAAAATAATAGCAGTCAGTTTCATACAATATTAGTTTAAATTATAAGTATGTACACTCGTTCCCTGTGCCGAAGGCAAATAATTGATGCCATACCAACACATTTGAAGTAAAAGAAAACAAACCAATAATCCGGCGAGTGCCTTGCGATGGCTCCTGCGTTGATGAAGTCGGAAGTGAATATAACACAGATAACCTATCCATGTGGCAGCTGCCCACGTCTCTTTTGGGTCCCAACTCCAGTAGTGTCCCCATGCCTCTTTAGCCCACAAAGCACCGAAAAGCATCCCCAGGGTCATAAACGAGAGCCCCACATACACCAGATCATCACAAAGTTCCATTTCCCGTTCGGCTGCCGGTTTCTTCTTTATCCATAACAGATAAACTGCCATTACCGTGGCTGCCCCAAGCATGGCATAAGCAAACATATATACGATGACATGCGGTGCAAACCAGGGACTTTGCAAAGCAGGCATCAGTGTCTTATTATGAATTTCAGGCTTAAAAAGATTGACGCAGATAAACACCAGTGACAATACAAAGCTGAAACTGAGTATCCACTTATAGCGCCAGCGAACATAAGTGATGATACCTGCCAATGGTAAGAAAAAGGAATACCACAAACGGGTCTCCCCCATTGTACGCATGGGTGGACGCTCCAATGAAATCCACATCCCAAGGATAAAGGTAAAAAAGACAAGCAATCCTGCCAATGTAGGTCCCAGTACCCAACCCATTGACTTACCTTTCCAGGCAGTGAGAGCTCCAAAGCCCCAAAGACAAAGAGACACAGCAGCAAACCATCCGAAAAGATCCCAACTCATACTTTCTCCTCCTTTCTTTTGTGTGACAATGCAAACATACAGACAGCACCGGCTATCATCATCCATATGCCCGTATAAACCACAGGCAACCAGGGATCACTAACCAACTCGAACACGCTGATATCACTCCAACGTCCTTTCGACTCGTCATAACTCAATTGATATATTTTCCAGCCCTCTATTTCAAAAGGTCGATTTACTTCAATCGTGGCTTCTGCCTTTTCTCCGGATTGTGTATAAACGGTTACTTCGGATGCAAAACGTTTCGGTTCGCGTTCGGGCATAATAAGACTTACTTTCTGATTCAAGCGAAGCGCTTTGTACGGAAACATAAAGCTACCGCAACTCACCCACCCTTCACGCTGCTCACCACTCATTGTATTTTGAGCTTTCACGTAGATTGCACACGCTGCCCCCATTGAATGAAACTCTACAAACCGAACGGTGTCTTCGGTAGCTACGCTGGCCGCCATGGGCAACTTTTCCGTTACCTCAATTTCCCAATCCTGCAATTCTCCTTTGCTGAAATCATCTTCTATCAGCACATTCACCGGTTGTCCTGCCGGAAGTGCTTTTCCCGATTCATTGTCTATCAACATAAGTTTGGGTGGATATTCATCAATAGTGAAATCATGCAGCTCTATCGCCAATGGCAATTCCAGCATCTCTTTTTGTTTATTAAACGCCCGCCATTCTGCCTTACCCGTTTGAGTAGTCATTTCAAGCCGTTGCATATCGGCACTTCCCAACACAGCACCGGTCAGAGCTAAAAATAATCCGAGATGATTAAACAGAAAAGGAATATCACGTACTTTAAAGTGATGGATCCGCCGGAGAATGACCATCCCCAGCAATGTAACAAACCAGAAGAAGAGTAATACAAAAGAGCAAGCGGAAAGCATCTGCGAGAATCCCAGCCAACCTTCAATTCCTGTAACGGCAACTTCCGGACGGTACTGACGGGTAAACCCCATAATAACCGTTATCACCACTAAAGAAATCATAGCGCTGACAGCTGCCTGATAACTGCTCATCCAACGAACAAAGTAGTACTTACGAAAGAAAATATACAATACAAGTAACAGAAGTACATAGACTACTCCCGCATAAATATTCACCGGCCAGGCGAGCAAAGAAAGCGTACACTTTCCGAGCGCTACCTGCCAGAGAGTACCCACAAGAAAGAGCCCACCGCAAACAGCAAACCCTTCTTTATATCCCCATGGTTTTTGCCACATCTTTTTTAAGTTGAAAGTTGAGAGTTAAAAGTTGAAAGTTACTATGCAGTATGAATATACTGCTGATTAATATTTATTGAAACGCAAATAAACGCAGATTTTCGCGAATTAGATTGCTGCATTATGCTTGAAAACAATATTCCTTACAGAAAACCTGCGTTTATTTGCGTTTCAATAATAACCTGCTAAATAAGCATTTAATTGTAATGTATTACTTAGTTAAAAGTTAGTTATTATACAGTGGAGAGTCAGTTACTTACACTGCGTAGCAACCTTCAACTCTCAACTAATTAAGCGCCCGTTAGCCTTTGCCTCTTTCAGCCATTGCGGAACAACTTCTTTCAGGAATTTATCTTTATTCTCATGTTCTTTCTTCATGTCAAGACCGATGTATTCCTGTGCTTTGGCCTTGGTAGAAATATCCGGCATTGGTACTTCACCTGTAAATCCATTATTAGCCAAAACCTTAGAAATAGCTAAACGCGCCTGCAAAGCTTTGTCCAAGCCATGACCCAGAATACGTTGAATTTCCTGCGGAGCATGGAAAGAACCCCCGTGTGAAGCGACTCCAAAGTCCCATCTCCATTGTGCCTGACGAATCAGCTTCAGTGCCTCCTGCATCTGCAGGTCTGTAGCCCCCTTATCCCATGCAAACTTAGCTTCGATATGAGCTTTTGCCAATTCTTGTTCCAGACGGTTACGGATTTCATTTGCTTTACGCTGACGGTCGTATACATTATTACGAAGTGTTTCTTCACTCTCGCGATGACACACCTGACAAGTACGATCAATCATCGCTAACGGGCTTTGTATATGATGATCGCTGAACTTCATTCCCCCTTCACTCTTATACGGCATATGGCAATCAGCACATGATACGCCACGTTGTGCATGGATACCCATCTGAGAAATCTCATAGTCGGGATGTTGTGCTTTGAGGATACGTGCTTTGCTCAGCGCGTGTGTATAATCGGCAAAATCAGCCTCATCATAGTATGCCTCCATATCTTCCACTGTGAAGCCTTTGTCCCAGGGGAAAGTCAGATACTTACCGTCACCCTTGAAGTAATATTCCACATGGCACTGTGCACATACCAATGAACGCATCTCCTGCGGGGTAGCCTTATCAATGTCTTTTCCCTGACGGGCAAATGCCTCACGCAACGCCGGACGGCTGATGTGTAGCTTCATATTCTCCGGTTCATGACAATCGGCACAACCAATGGGATTTACAATCTCATTGCCAAAAGCAGCCCACTTGTTATTGTAAAAAGAGTCAACACCAAGCGCTTCCATCATACGGGGTACATCCGGGCTTTTACAAGTCCAGCAAGTAGAAGGCTGCGGACCACTGTGAGGATCCATCGGGGCACCGGTACGAAGACTTCGGGTGATGTCTTCAATGGCATGCATATGTCCACGTGGAGTTGTATAATCTTTAGAGAAAGCATATCCAGCCCAAAGAACCACCATTTCAGGACGTTTTTCAAGTACATCTACTGCTTCACTACCATTAAATTCGCTTTCAAAATCAGTCTGCGCAGTTTGTTTCCATGTGTCGTATTGCCGGGGATAATTCTCTCCGAAAACCTCATTACGAGCCTCGATACCTTTAATCTCTACCCGTTTGTTGTTGAATACACTGACTATCTCTGCCCGGCGTTCCATTAATGAAGAGACCACCAGTCCCAAAACGAATACAACAACCATTGCTCCACCAAACAACAGCCATCCTTGCCATGCCTTTAATTTCTTTTCCATATTGATAATGTGCTAATGTGCCAATAAGCCAAATGTACCAATGCTATTCATACAGCAATTGAAAACAGGATAATTGACAGATCTATTTATGAATTTATTTATTTATCATTTTACGAAGCCATTCCGGCACTGGCGATTCCGGATAAGGAACCAGTGCATCCGAGGTAGTAGAAAGGCTGTTTTGCCCATGTGCCACATCACGATGACAATCCCAGCAGGCCTTTCCTTCTCCTACCTGAGACATCATATAATTGATACGCCCGGTAGACACAAACTCGGTATTGAGCTGTGTATGACAACGGATACAATTGTTCATGATTACTTCTGCACTTTCATCATTTGCTTTTATTACCTGATGTTCGCCACGAGTGAGAAACACCGCAACATGACGCATACCATCCATGCCCTTGAACGCCCACTTTTTTACCGGATTCTCATGAGGTACATGACAATCATTACACGTAGCATCCCGTCCGTGAGAACTGTGCATCCAAGTAGCATAATAGGGTCCCATGATATGGCAATTGACGCAAGCGGCCGGGTCGTCGCCCAGATAGGTATGCGCCCGGAGCATATACAAGAAAAACAACCCTCCCCCGATAATCAGACCGGACAAGGCAATGGCTACCATCTTCCAGCGCCTGGAAGGAAGTAGCCAATGAATAATCTCTTTTATTTTCATAAGACACTAAATATTAAGTATACTACCGGCCGGTTAACAGAACCCATATTCTCTTTACTTGTGCAAAGGAGCAAAATAAAAGCTAATAAATGTGTAATCTACATTACATATGAAAGAAATTATTTTTAATAATGTACCAATATACTAATTTGCCAATATGCTGCGCTGTACTGCCGAAAGGCATTGGCACATTAGCATATTGGCACATTATTACTCAATCACCATAATACGGTCGTTCAACCCTACTTTTGCCGTATCTTCTACAAAGATCTCTTTGACTATACCGTCCGTTAGCGAACGGATTTCGTTTTCCATCTTCATAGCTACCAGTACGCAAAGCGGGTCTCCTCGCTGCACTACATCTCCCTTCTTTACATATGTTTTCAATATCACTCCGGGCATTGGCGCCTGAACTACTTGACGCCCCACAGATTCGGCAGCATTACGGGAATTGTGTATCTTTTCCATTTCGCCTTTCAGTTCTATCTGATAAAGTTCTCCTTTGTTCATGATAGTATATGTAGAATTGGAAGACGAAATCTGCACTCCATGAGAATGATGATCAATGATTATAGAATGAATGGAATCACCGCCAAGGTTATAATCCACCTCATACACTTTTCCATTGACAGCTATTTTCTTCACAGGGCCATCTTCAAGAATCTCAACTTTATACTCATTGTCGGGCATATCCAGAAGCCGGGCATAATAGGTTGCTAATGTTGTACTCATAATCTCTGATGTTTTTAATAGTTATTGGCAGTCATCTGCAGTTTACCATAATATTTCCAAAGGGATTCTCCTACCACCGGAAGAGTAGTAGCCCTCGACGCTGCCTCTTTTTCCTTCTCAAAATGCTTCAGCGCAGCTGCAATTACAGCTACGGTAGGATCGGTATTCTGACGCCGTTTCAAATCTTCCTTGTCAAACCGAGTATCAATAAACGTAGTATCATACTCCCCTTTCAGAAAAGCGGCATTCTTCAAGACACGCTGATGGAACGGAATGGTGGTTTTAATACCCAGTATCTTATACTCCCGCAAAGCACGGGCCATATTTGATATGGCAGAAGCACGGTTTCTTCCCCAGCAACAGAGCTTGGCAATCATCGGATCATAATGCAATGACACCTCAAATCCGGCATAGGCGGCACTATCCAGGCGAACGTTACGTCCTTCGGGAGCTTCACGTACCGTAATGACTCCCGGCGACGGCATAAAGTTATTTTCCGGATCTTCGGCATAAATACGACATTCGATGGCCGCGCCTCTAAACTCAATATCTTCCTGATGATAAGGCAAGCGATTGCCGGCAGCAACAAGAATCATATCACGTACAAGATCAACACCGGTACATTCTTCCGTTACCGGATGTTCTACCTGAAGCCGGGTATTCATTTCAAGAAAATAGAAGTTCTGGTCTTTATCCATCATAAACTCCAAAGTCCCGGCACTGTAATATCCTATTTTCCTGCAAGCCT
Source organism: Bacteroides sp. K03 (assembly GCF_019734355.1). Classification (NCBI taxonomy): domain Bacteria; kingdom Pseudomonadati; phylum Bacteroidota; class Bacteroidia; order Bacteroidales; family Bacteroidaceae; genus Bacteroides; species Bacteroides sp. K03. Next base: position 28,198 of record NZ_JAASHC010000037.1, on the reverse strand, counting down.
CTACAGCCACCTTCAACATCCGTTTCCGCGTCTCCTCTTTCACAAAAGGAGAAGGAGACTCTTCTATTACCTTTTGGTTTCGTCGTTGAATGGAGCATTCACGTTCATACAGATGAATTACATTCCCATATTTATCACCCAATATCTGCACTTCGATATGATGGGGATTTTCGATATACTTCTCTATATAAACCGCATCGTTTCCAAATGAAGTTCCGGCTTCGGATTGGGACAGACGAAGAGCCATCTCAACCTCTTCTTCGGAACGCACCAGTCGCATTCCCTTTCCGCCACCACCTGCCAATGCTTTCAGCATAATCGGATAACCGACTTCTGCTGCTACCTTTTTAGCTTCGGCAATGCCCTGAACCGGCTGTTCTGTGCCCGGAACAATGGGTAGGCCAGCTTCTCTCATGATCTTCCGCGCCTCCGTCTTAATACCCATCCGGGCAATTATATCAGCACTCGGACCAATAAAAATCACTCCTTCTTCCTCACAACGACGGGCAAAATCAGCATTCTCCGACAAGAAACCATAGCCCGGATGAATGGCAGCCCCAGTCTTTTTGGCTATTTCCAGAATCTTTTCCGGTTTCAAATAAGAGGTATCCTCCGGTGAATCAGAAATGCAATAGGCTTCTTCGGCGTAACGCACATGCAACGCTCCACGGTCTACCCGTGTGTAAATCGCTACCGTAGCAATATTCATCACCCGGCAGGTACGGAAAATACGCATAGCAATCTCACCACGGTTGGCTACTAATATTTTTTTTATCATAATATGTTTCCTCCTACAATATTAAAGCGGTAAATTAGAATGCTTTTTGGGTGGATTGGACTGGCGTTTATTAGCTAACATCTCAAAACTACGGATCAACCGCATACGAGTAATAGCCGGATCAATCACTTCATCCACATAACCGAGTTCGGCAGCCCGATAAGGATTTGCAAATTTCTCGCGATATTCAGTCTGAAGCTCTTTTCGTTTCTCTTCAGGATCTCCTGCTTTGTCTATTTCTTTACGGAACAGAATATTCACAGCCCCATCCGGCCCCATCACGGCAATCTCGGCCGTAGGAAAAGCAAAGTTCACATCTCCCCGGATATGTTTGGAGCTCATTACATCATAGGCACCACCATAAGCTTTGCGTGTGATAACCGTCACCTTAGGTACGGTAGCCTCACAATAAGCATATAGCAACTTGGCACCGTTACGAATAATGCCACCATATTCCTGGTCAACTCCCGGCAAGAAACCCGGTACGTCCACCAAAGTCAGTAGCGGAATATTGAAAGCATCGCAGAAGCGGACAAAACGAGCCGCCTTGACAGAAGCATCAATATCCAATGTACCGGCAAGTACCAGCGGTTGGTTAGCCACCACTCCCACAGTTTTCCCATTCAGACGAATATAACCAATGACAATATTCGCCGCATACTCTGCCTGAAGTTCAAAGAAACTATTGTCATCGGCTACTGCCTCGATCATCTCCTTTATATTATAGGGTTGATTCGGATTGGTAGGTACCAGCATAGAAAGCTCTGGTGTGAGCCGCGTGGGCGAATCGGAAGTAGCAACAAATGGAGGTTCTTCCATATTATTTCCGGGCAGGAAGGAGATTAATTCACGAATATAATTGATACATTCAATATCATTTTCAGCAGCCAGATGTGCTACACCGGATATAGAAGTATGTACAGCAGCTCCACCCAATTCTTCTTTACTCACCTCTTCCTGTGTCACACTCCTCACTACGTCCGGTCCGGTAATGAACATATAACCGGAATTCTTCACCATCAGGATAAAATCGGTCAGAGCCGGAGAATACACAGCACCACCGGCACATGGGCCCATGATGGCACTGATTTGCGGTATTACCCCCGATGCCATCGAGTTACGAAGAAAGATTTCAGCGTATCCTGCCAGCGAACGAACCCCTTCCTGAATACGGGCACCCCCGGAATCATTGAGCCCGATTATCGGGGCACCCATCTGCATGGCCATATCCATCACCTTGCAGATCTTTTTGGCATACGTCTCCGAAAGTGCCCCTCCGAACACTGTGAAGTCCTGAGCAAAAACATAAACCAATCGTTTGCCTATCATACCGTAACCGGTAACTACCCCATCCCCTGGTATCTTCTGTTTCTCCATACCAAAGTCGGTACAACGATGCGTCACAAGTTTATCCAATTCGATAAACGATCCTTTCTCCAAAAGTAAATCGATGCGTTCACGGGCTGTCAGCTTTCCTACTGAGTGCTGTTTCTCAATCCGAGCATCTCCGCCGCCGTTTTCTGCTTTTCTGTTTAATTCTTCCAGATGGTTGATGAGTTCTTTCATGGGCATTCATATTTAAGTACGATATAAAAATAGAAATAATTACAGTGAATACATGTAATGCAGATTACATCAAGGGTGTATTCTATTAAATATAACATACTACTCCTAAGAAAAGTTAGGAAATATGCCGTAAAACATCTATCACTAATTTTCTTTCACTATAACCCTTTTTTATCAAATCAGAACAAGACTCTATGCTGTACAGATTTGAGTTACGAAGCCACACTGAACCTTATCATTAAAAATCGGACAAATAACACTCTATAGTAAACTCTTTCCAATTAAGAGAAATCAAAAATTCACCGTTTTTTCCTACAGTCGTCCTGAAGTAAGGTATGACAAGTATGATTACCTGTTTCCATAAAAACTCTTCTATAAAAGCCTAAAGCTTCGTTTATCAACAAAAAAAACCTGTCCCTCATCACTATGAGAAACAGGCTACTTCCTTTATATATAGAAATCTATTCTTCTACAGCCAAGGTCGACAGCGAATTCGAACTACGATTTTCGATACTATACAACTGCATATCAAAAATCAATGTGGAATACCCTAAAATGCTACCACTACCACTGGAACCATAACCATAGTTCCAAGGTATGTAAACTAACCTTCGCTCTCCTACTTTCATACGCTGAAGCATCTCAGTCCAACCAGTAATTACACCTGTTACTTTGAATTTCTTCGGAGAGTCAAAGGCTGTAGGGTTTGCACCTTTGAATCCATCAAATCGGTCTCCGATAATTAAAGTACCTTTATAATACATATATACACTATCTGTATAAAAAGGTTGCATATCTTGAGAAACATATCCTTCGATAACCTCATCCAGATTTGTCGGATTCGGATTTAACTTTGGATCATTCGTTATCGGTTTCAGCTCCTTATAAAAGATACAGGCACCCGGAGCAGACATAAGATGAATGCTATCCAATCCACCATGATCGGCCTCCGTAGTATAAACATTATACAAAGAGTCGATAAACGCCTCATTTCGTGCCTGCCAATTATCATATCTGCTCACTTCTTTCGTTTCTTCACAAGAAGTAAAGACAAGTGCTAGCAATAGGATTGGTAATAAATAGATTTTCTTATTCATTCGTCAAGGATTTATTGTAAAGTTTTCAAAAGCGAAGTGATGCTTACTCTGTCAGCAATGATATTGTTCAATTCAGAGATCGCTACACGTTCCTGCTGCATGGTATCGCGATTACGCAAAGTCACACAGTTATCTTCCAGCGTTTGATGGTCAACCGTTACACAATATGGAGTACCAATGGCATCCTGACGACGATAACGTTTTCCGATACTGTCTTTCTCGTCATACTGACAATGGAAGTGGAACTTAAGACTATCAATAATCTCGCGGGCCTTTTCGGGCAGTCCGTCTTTCTTTATCAAAGGCATTACGGCCAACTTCACCGGAGCAAGAGCTGCAGGAAGTTTCAATACCACGCGGCTTTCACCGTTTTCGAGTTGCTCTTCGCAATAAGCAGCACTCATGATACTGAGGAACATACGATCCACACCGATAGAAGTTTCGATAACGTACGGAGTGTATGACTCATTTAGTTCAGGATCGAAGTATTTGATACTCTTTCCGGAGAATTTCTCATGCTGGCTAAGGTCGAAATTAGTACGTGAATGTATACCTTCTACTTCTTTGAAACCAAACGGCATAAGGAATTCGATATCTGTAGCGGCATTAGCGTAGTGAGCCAGCTTATCATGGTCGTGGAAACGATAATGATCATCACCGAAACCAAGTGCTTTATGCCATTTCAAACGCATTTCTTTCCATTTTGGGAACCACTCCAGTTCAGTACCCGGCTTTACAAAGAACTGCATCTCCATCTGTTCGAATTCGCGCATGCGGAAAATGAACTGACGGGCTACGATCTCATTACGGAAAGCTTTACCAATCTGTGCAATACCAAAAGGTATTTTCATACGACCGGTTTTCTGTACATTGAGGTAGTTCACGAAAATACCTTGTGCTGTTTCCGGACGAAGGTATATTTTCATTGCACCTTCCGAAGTAGATCCCATATCAGTAGAGAACATCAGGTTGAACTGACGGACTTCTGTCCAGTTCTTAGTACCGGAAATAGGACAAACGATTTCTTCGTCAATAATTATCTGACGGAGTTCGTCAAGATTACCATCGTTTAATGCTTTTGCAAAACGGGTATGAAGCGCATCACGCTTAGCCTGATGTTCAAGGACACGGCCATTTGTACTGCGGAACTGTGCCTCATCAAAAGCATCACCAAACTTTTTAGCAGCCTTAGCTACTTCTTTATTCATTTTATCGTCGTACTTAGCCAATTGGTCTTCGATAAGTACGTCTGCACGATAGCGTTTTTTAGAATCTTTGTTATCAATCAACGGGTCATTGAATGCATCAACGTGTCCGGAAGCCTTCCAGATAGTGGGGTGCATAAAGATTGCAGAGTCAATGCCGACAATATTCTCGTGCAGCAATACCATGCTGTCCCACCAGTATTTCTTAATATTATTTTTGAGTTCAACTCCCATCTGGCCGTAGTCGTATACAGCTCCCAGTCCGTCGTAAATATCACTTGAAGGAAATACAAAACCATACTCTTTGCAATGTGATACCAATTTCTTAAAAACGTCTTCTTGTGCCATTGTTTTATTTACAATTTAATCATTTACAATTTACGATTCCGATATCTGCCTGTAAATCACACTCGGAAATAATTCGCAAAGTAAATGATTTTTTTGGAGAAAATTCGTATTTTTGCGTGCACATCGTTCTATAATGATGTAAAAAAGATAATTTGTTGTTAAAACAAGAGGAATATTAACCATATGAGTGACGAAATCAACGAGATAACGGAAGAACATTCAGACTATAAGCCGGCGGACTCCCACAACGAAAGCGTAAAACATCAACTCACAGGTATGTACCAGAACTGGTTTCTGGACTATGCTTCGTATGTTATTCTGGAACGTGCCGTCCCCCATATCAATGATGGACTGAAGCCTGTACAACGCCGTATACTACACTCCATGAGGAGACTGGATGACGGACGTTACAACAAAGTGGCAAACATCGTGGGACATACCATGCAGTTTCACCCACACGGAGATGCTTCTATCGGAGATGCACTGGTACAGCTGGGGCAAAAAGATTTGCTAGTGGATTGTCAGGGTAACTGGGGTAACATTCTCACCGGTGACGGTGCAGCTGCTCCACGTTATATCGAAGCCCGTCTCTCTAAATTCGCACTCGACGTAGTATTCAACCCAAAAACAACGGAATGGAAGTTGTCTTACGACGGACGAAACAAAGAGCCTATTACTTTACCTGTTAAATTTCCGCTACTATTGGCACAGGGAGTAGAAGGTATCGCAGTAGGACTTTCTTCTAAAATATTGCCACACAACTTCAATGAATTGTGTGACGCATCTATCAGTTATCTGCATGGAGAAAGCTTTAAACTCTACCCGGACTTTCAAACAGGAGGCTCTATAGACGTATCCAAGTATAATGACGGCGAACGGGGTGGTTCTGTGAAGATACGTGCCAAAATCAATAAGATTGATAACAAAACATTAGCGATTACGGAAATTCCTTATGGAAGAACCACTACAACAGTAATCGATTCCATTCTGAAAGCCGTAGATAAAGGGAAAATCAAAGTACGCAAAGTAGATGATAACACCTCTGCCAACGTAGAGATATTGGTACACCTGGCAGCAGGAACTTCATCGGACAAAACCATTGATGCGTTGTATGCTTTTACCGATTGTGAAGTAAGCATATCACCCAACTGCTGTGTAATCGATGATAATAAACCACACTTTCTGGCTATCAGTGATGTACTAAGAAAGTCGGCGGACAATACACTCGACCTTCTTCGTCAGGAGCTTGAAATACACAAAGGTGAGTTACAGGAAAGCCTCCACTTTGCTTCACTCGAAAAGATATTTATTGAAGAACGTATTTATAAGGATAAAGAGTTTGAACAATCCAAAGATATGGATGCTGCGTGCGAACATATTGATAACCGATTAACTCCTTTCTATCCGCAATTCGTACGGGAAGTAACCAAGGAAGACATCCTGAAACTGATGGAAATCAAAATGGGACGTATCCTAAAGTTCAACTCAGACAAAGCAGAGGAAAATATTGCTAAGATGAAATCGGAGATTGCCGAAATAGACAATCATCTGGCCAATATCGTAGAATACACTATTAGCTGGTACCAGATGTTGAAAGAAAAATATGGTAAGAATTTCCCTCGCCGTACAGAACTACGTAACTTTGATACCATCGAAGCAACCAAAGTGGTGGAAGCTAACGAAAAGCTATACATCAACCGAGAAGAAGGATTTATCGGCACAGCACTAAAGAAGGATGAATTCGTAGCCTGCTGTTCGGATATAGACGACGTAATCATCTTCTACAGAGATGGTAAATATATGATCACTCCTGTAGCCGACAAAAAGTTCGTAGGTAAAAACATACTGTATGTCAATGTATTCAAGAAGAATGATAAACGAACGATCTATAATGTAACTTACCGCGACGGAAAAGAGGGAACAACCTATATAAAACGTTTTGCCGTAACCTCCATCGTACGGGATCGCGAATATGACGTAACACAAGGTACTCCCGAATCACGGATCACTTATTTCAGTGCAAACCCTAACGGAGAAGCCGAGATCATAAAAGTAACGTTGAAACCGAACCCACGCGTACGTCGCATCATCTTCGAACGGGATTTCAGCGAGATTGGTATTAAGAGTCGCCAGGCACAGGGAGTTATTCTGACTCGTCTGCCGGTACACAAGATAGCCTTAAAGCAACGCGGAGGTTCTACGCTTGGGGGACGTAAAGTCTGGTTCGACCGGGATGTACTACGCCTCAACTATGACGGACGAGGTGAATATCTGGGAGAGTTCCAGAGCGACGACTCTATCCTGGTAGTTCTCAATACAGGCGAGTTCTATACAACAAACTTCGATGTGAGCAACCATTACGAAAACAATGTAAGTATCGTTGAGAAGTTTGATTCCAACAAAGTTTGGACAGCCGTATTATACGACGCTGATCAGCAGAACTATCCATATCTGAAACGTTTCTGCTTTGAAAGTGCCTCCCGCAAACAAAATTATCTGGGAGAAAATAAAGCGAATCAACTGATTCTGTTGACTGATGAATATTATCCACGTCTGGAAGTCATCTTTAGCGGTCATGACAGTTTCCGAGATCCGATGGTGATAGATGCCGATGAATTTATAGCTGTCAAAGGCTTTAAGGCAAAAGGTAAACGTATCACTACTTATACGGTAGAAACGATCAACGAACTGGAACCGACACGCTTCCCTGAACCTCCCGCCCCTAAAGAAGAAGAGGAGACAGAGGAGGAAAAAGAGATTCTCGATCCGGATCACGGCAAAAGTGAAGGGGATATTCTGGACGAGATGACTGGACAGATGAAGCTGTTTGAATAATGGAAAATTGAAAGTTGAAAGTTGAAAATGAGGGCAACTGTATTATACCTTGTCATAAAATCGGTTCCCATTTTCAACTTTCCATTTTCAATTTTCAACTAAATAAAGGTTTGTCAATGAAAAAGAAGATACTGTTAAAGATTGGTCTAACCGGATATTGTCTGCTGGCTCTCTGCCATGGACTGTATGCTCAGGTAGATTCGTTGCAAGCCAACCGCTATGTGACCCGTGCCACTATGTACGGAATAGGTTATACCAATATATTCGACACCTATCTGTCGCCACAGGAATATAAAGGTATCGACTTTCGTATCTCACGGGAAACAATGCGTATGACTAAGTTACTTAATGGAAAAGTATCCGTACAAAACTTTTTTCAGGCAAACATTGGATATACACATAACCGGGTAGATAACAATAATACCTTTGCCGGATTAGTGAATTGGAATTATGGATTGCATTACCAATTCCGTATCACAGAAAACTTTAAACTGCTGGCAGGTGCTTTGGCAGACATTAACGGAGGGTTTGTATACAATCTGCGCAATACCAATAACCCGGCATCAGCACGGGCATTTCTCAATCTCGACGCTTCCGGCATGGCAATCTGGCATGCTAAAATAAAAAATTATCCACTCACATTTCGCTATCAAGTCAATGTGCCGGTAATAGGAGTTATGTTTTCACCTCACTACGGTCAATCTTATTACGAAATATTCACATTGGGTAATTCCAGCGGAGTAGTACAATTTACTTCACTACACAACCAACCCTCCATGAGACAAATGTTATCCATAGACTTCCCGATTCGCTATGCAAAGATGCGCTTCAGTTATATAGCAGATTTACAGCAATCGGATGTTAATGATATCCGGACACATACATATTCACACGTATTCATGGTAGGATTCGTAAAAGACCTGTATCTGATCCGTAACAAAAACGGAACACCATTGCCGGCTTCAATAAGAGCGTATTAAAGGGAGAATGGAAAGGGGAGAAGTACTATGCAGAGTGATAGCGTAGACAATTGTAATTTGTAAATTGTAAATGGAAAGATGAGAAACTGGTGGATTAAAGTTGTGCTTATATTCTGTTGCCTGAGTGGGTTAACCGCCTGCATCGGGGAAGAAGAGTACACCAATGACCCAGCAGGAAACTTTGAACAACTCTGGAAAATCATCGACGAGCGATATTGCTTTCTGGACTATAAAGGCATAGACTGGAAAAAAATCGGAGAAAGGAAACGTAAATTTATTGAGCCGGAAATGGATGACCGGGATCTCTTTCAGGTACTCAGCGATATGTTGTACGAACTCCAGGACGGACATGTCAACTTAACTTCTACTGACAATCAAACCCACTTTGACTTCTGGCTTGACTCACCACGTAATTTTAGTGAAGCAACGATAGAAAGCAACTATTATCTGGGGCAAAACTATCAACAGACAGCCGGTTTCAAATATAAAATACTGAACGATAAAATAGGTTATATCTATTATGAAAAATTTTCCGAAGGTATTGATAATAATGATTTAGACAGGGTTTTCTCTTATCTTTCTAACTGCAAAGGACTCATTATTGATGTCCGCCAAAATTCCGGAGGGAATGCAACAAACTCGGCAAAAATAGCTTCGAGATTTACAGAAAAGAAAATACTAACAGGGTATATCTGTCATAAAACAGGTCCAGGACACAATGACTTCTCAAAACCATATGCTATCTATCTGGAACCTGCCAAAGGTATTCGCTGGCAAAAGAAAGTAGCCGTACTCACCAATCGGCATTCATACAGTGCTACCAACGATTTCGTAAATCATATGAGATGTCTTCCTAATGTAACAATCGTAGGTGATAAAACCGGAGGAGGATCAGGCATGCCTTTTTCATCCGAACTCCCTAATGGCTGGACGATCCGTTTTTCTGCCAGCCCGCACTTTGACAAAAACATGAACCACATTGAGTGGGGAATTGATCCGGATGTAAAAGTAGATATAAACTACAAAGATGAAGTCAATGGACTCGATACGATTATAGAAGAAGCACGGAAATTACTAAAATAAACACTTTTATTCATCTTTCGTTTGGCAAAACAAAAAATATATCTATCTTTGCACCGCTAAAGAAAAAATTAGTCACGGATTTTGCGGCTGTGGCGTAATTGGTAGCCGCGCCAGACTTAGGATCTGGTGTCTCGCGACGTGGGGGTTCGAGTCCCTTCAGCCGCACAAACACTAAAAAGCCTTCAAGAACTACTCTTGAAGGCTTTTTCATTTAACCAAAGATTAAAATGAAGAAACATACTCTTTGTTGCATCGGACACATCACTTTAGATAAGGTAGTAACGCCTCAATCCACGGTATTCATGCCAGGAGGAACTGCTTATTACTGTTCATATGCTATCCGGCATCTGAACGATGTTGATTATAAATTGGTTACTGCAGTAGGAGACAGTGAGCTGAACGTTATAGACAAAATGCGTGATGCCGGTATTGATGTAACCACCCTTCCCAGCAAATATTCCGTTTACTTCGAAAACATATATGGCGAAAATCAGGATGAACGTACCCAAAGAGTACTCGCCAAAGCAGATCCATTCACCGTACAACAACTTGAGAACATCGAAGCGGATATTTTTCATCTGGGGTCTTTGCTGGCTGATGATTTTTCGATAGATGTCATCAAACATCTTGCCGGTAAAGGGCTGGTTGCTATTGATTCTCAAGGATACCTGCGTGAGGTACGCGATACACACGTCTATCCGGTGGATTGGGCCAATAAAAGGGAAGCACTGAAATACGTACATTTCCTGAAAGTAAATGAACACGAAATGGAAGTATTAACCGGATATGACAATGTAACAGAAGCTGCCCACAGACTCCACGAATGGGGAGTAAAAGAAGTTCTGCTCACATTTGGTAGCATGGGTTCGGTTATCTTCGACGGAAAAACCTTTTATCAGATTCCGGCATACAAGCCAAATGTAGTGACAGATGCCACCGGATGCGGCGATACATATACAATTGGCTACCTGTACCAGCGGGTTGCAGGAGCAAGTATCGAAGAAGCCGGACGCTTTGCCGCAGCAATGTCTACACTGAAAATAGAAAAATCAGGTCCATTCTGCGGAAATGAAGAAAACATATTGCAATGTATGAAGCATGCAAAAGAGGTGCTTCCCGCACAGGGAAGTACGCCAAGCGGTGATTACTATTCGAACGGATTTGAGTGTATTTCACCACAGAGTAACACAGAGTTCCACAGAGTTTAAATCTTTGATGAAACGCGGATTAACGCAGATTTTCACAAAGGGAAACAAATATATGATAAAGAACTACAGTCTTTTAATCTGCGTTCATTTGTGTTAATCCGCGTTTCAATCAGAGAAATACTACTCTGTGGAACTCTGTGTTACTCTGTGGTGAGTTTTGCTCATTCCGATCAGATTCAAGCCATCTCACCTTCCCCATCTTCGTCCTCTTTCCCACTGTTAAAAATCACGATTAACACTCTTATCCTAATCTTTTTTACTACTTGTTTGTTCACTTTAATATTTTCGTCGCCACTTAATGTGACAATAAGGCCCAAGAGAGTATTCTAATAAAGTAGTTCATGTAAATAGTAAAATTTAACGCAATGAGACCTAGACCTTTACAACATCTTCCTGAAGAGAAGAGAACCTCCTGGCTAAGGAATATCCTTGCCATAGCCTGTCTGTTACTGACTTCGTCATCTCTGTTTTCCCAAACAAGAACAGTGACAGGTACAGTAACCGACGCGCTGAATGAACCCCTGATCGGGGCATCAGTACTGATACAAGGTACTTCCACCGGAACGGTCACTGACCTGGATGGAAATTATTCTATTTCTGTCACTCCGGATAATGTACTTGAATTTTCATACGTAGGTATGCAGAAACAGACGATTCCTGTGGGACTGCAAACGGTAATCAACGTTGTGATGAAAGACGACTCACAGATGCTGGGTGAGACCGTAGTCATAGGATACGGTAGTGCTAAAAAACGCGACCTTACCGGTTCTATCACCAATATAAAAGGTGAAGAAATTGCTAACAAGCCCGCTACCAACCCACTTTCTTCTCTGCAAGGAAAGATTGCCGGTGTACAGATTATCAATAACGGACGCGCCGGTGATGATCCTGAAATACGTATCCGCGGAACGAATTCTATCAACGGCTACAAACCTTTGTATATTGTAGACGGACTCTTCAACGACAATATAAACTTCCTTAATCCGGAAGATATTGAATCAATGGAGGTATTGAAGGACCCTTCTTCATTAGCCATATTCGGTGTACGTGGTGCGAACGGTGTAATCATTATCACCACTAAAAAAGCAAAAGAAGGACAAACCAGAGTAAATATCAATACTTCTTTCGGTTGGAAATCAGTTGTGGACAAAATAGCGATGACCAATGCCGACCAGTTTAAAGAATTATACAATGAACAGCTGACCAATGAAGAGACTGCTCTTTTTGACTTCAGCAACTGGAACGCTAATACAGACTGGCAAGACGAAATCTTCCAGAACGGATTCATTACCAATAACAATATCAGCATTACAGGTGCTTCCGAGAAGCATAGCTTCTATCTGGGTGTAGGCTATTCCCACGAACAGGGCAATATCAAGCATGAGAAGTTCAGTAAAGTAACCATCAATGCAAGTAACGAGTATAAGCTAACAGACTTTTTCAAGGTTGGTTTCCAACTGAACGGCGCACGTATCTTACCCGCCGATGCCAAACAGGTATTGGGCGCTATACGTACCACACCGGTTGCCCCTGTATACAATACAGAGTATGGCCTTTACACAGCCCTGCCGGAATTTCAGAAAGCACAGATGAACAACCCGATGGTGGATGTAGATCTGAAAGCCAATACTACCAAAGCTGAAAACTACCGTGCTTCGGGCAGTATATATGGTGAAATTGATTTCCTGAAACATTTCACAGCCCGTGCCACATTCTCTATGGATTATGCTTCGGACAACGGACGAACTTACACACCAATTATCAAAGTATATGACCCTACCGTGCAGGGTAATGTTTCAACTTTGGGAACTGGAAAGACAGAGGTGAGCCAGTTCAAACAGAACGAAACAAAAGTACAGAGCGATTACGTACTGACGTATACCAATAGTTTCGCTGACGGTGCACATAATCTGACAGCCACTGCCGGTTTTACCACCTATTACAATTCACTGAGCAGACTGGATGGCGCCCGCAAACAAGGAGTGGGACTCGTTATCCCCAACGATCCGGACAAATGGTTTGTCAGTATCGGAGATGCAGCCACTGCCACCAATGGGAGTACGCAATGGGAACGAACAACCGTATCCATGCTGGCACGTGTCATCTACAATTACAAAGGGAAATACCTGTTCAACGGTTCGTTCCGTCGGGATGGCTCCTCCGCCTTTTCATATACAGGCAACCAATGGCAAAATTTCTACTCGGTAGGTGCAGGCTGGCTAATGAGTGAAGAAGAGTTTATGAAAGATATCAGTTGGCTGGACATGCTGAAACTGAAGGGTTCATGGGGTACATTGGGTAATCAGAATCTGAGTACCGCCTATCCGGCCGAACCGCTACTGAAAAATGCATATTCGGCTATATTCGGTAAACCGTCCATCATCTATCCGGGATACCAACTGGCATATTTGCCTAATCCCAATCTCCGTTGGGAAAAGGTGGAAGCCTGGGAAGTGGGATTCGAAACGAATATGCTCCGCAACCGGTTACATCTGGAAGGAGTATTCTATAAAAAGAATACGAAAGATTTGCTTGCAGAAGTTCCGGGTATCTCCGGTACTATCCCGGGCATCGGTAATCTGGGAGAAATCAGAAACAGTGGTGTAGAACTGGCAGCAACCTGGCGTGATCAGATCGGGGATTGGGGATATTCAGTAAGTGCAAACCTGACTACGATCAGCAACAAAGTAAAAAGTCTGGTACAGGAAGGATATTCTATCATCGCCGGAGATAAGAGTCAAAGTTATACAATGGCCGGTTATCCGATAGGTTACTTCTACGGTTACAAGGTAGATGGCGTGTACCAGTCACCGGAAGATATAGCCTCCTCTCCTACCAATACCTTGGCCACCGTAACTCCGGGTGATTTGAAGTTCAAGGATGTGAACGGTGATGGCAAGATTACCCCGGAAGACCGTACCATGATTGGCGATCCGACGCCGGACGTCACCTACGGTATTTCTTTAGGAGTATCTTACAAGAACTGGGACCTCAGCGTCGAAATGATGGGACAAGGGGGCAATCAGATATACCGTACCTGGGATAACTATACCTTTGCTCAATTCAACTATATGGCGCAGCGACTCGACCGTTGGCATGGAGAAGGCACATCAAACAGCCAGCCATTGCTGAATACGAAGCATTCCATTAACCGTGAAAACTCGGAATACTACGTTGAAAGCGGACGTTTCTTCCGTATCCGCAACCTGCAACTGGCGTATACTTTTGATAAAGCGTTAATTGCCAAAGCACGCATGCAGGCGCTGAAGGTATACTTCAATGTTCAGAATCTGAAAACATGGAAGCATAATACCGGATATACACCGGAATTAGGCGGTTCCGCCATTGCTTTCGGAGTAGATAACGGTAGTTATCCTGTGCCCGCCGTTTACACTTTCGGCATCAACTTAACCTTTTGAGAATGGAAAATTGAAAGTTGAAAGTTGAAAGTGAGCTGCGCTATCAGGCTGCATAGCAACTATCAATTGTCAACTGTCAATTGTCAATTAAATAATAATCAAAGAAAGCAATTATGAAACTATATATTTATATATTATCCTTGTCATTAGTTATCGGGGCGATGACACTGACAAGTTGTAACGACTTTTTAGATCGTAGTCCACAAGGACAATTTACAGAAGACGACGATCCGAACGCATTGGTAAATGGCAAGATTTACAATGTTTACACCATGATGCGTAACTTTAACATAACTGCAGGGACACCGGCATTCGCCATCCATAGTTTCCGAAGTGAAGATGCCCAAAAAGGCAGTATAAGCAGTGATGGTTCGGACATTGCAGAAATGTACGACGATTTCATCTACACACCTACCAATGGTTTATTGGGTGGATACTGGAGTCAGAATTACGCAATCATCTTCCAGTGCAATGACATCCTTACCTCTATTGAAGAGAGTGAAGCGAGCGGCAAGCTGACGGAAGAAGATCTCCGTAATCGCGGAGAAGCGATGTTCTTCCGTGCCTACTGCTACTTTAACCTGGTACGTGCTTTCGGCGAAGTTCCTCTGATCACTTTTAAAGTGAATGATTCTTCGGAGGCAAATGTGCCCAAAACCACCGCAGAGAATCTTTACAAACAAATAGATAAGGATCTTGCCGGAGCCGAAAAGCTACTGCCGGAACAATGGACAACAGAATACTTAGGTCGTCTTACCTGGGGTGCCGCCCGTTCACTCCATGCACGTACGTTCATGATGCGCAATAATTGGGACAGCCTTTATGTAGCCGCCAACGATGTCATGTCAAGCGGACTTTATAATCTGAATACTCCCTACGAGAAGATATTTACAGACGAAGGTGAGAATAACAGTGGTTCTATTTTCGAACTACAATGTACAGCTACAGCAGCAATGCCCGCCAGCGATGTAATAGGTAGCCAGTTTTGTGAAGTACAGGGAGTGCGTGGCGCAAGTCAATGGGATCTTGGCTGGGGATTCAATATGGCAACAGAAGAGTTGTATAATGCCTATGAAGCGGGAGACCCACGTAGAGATGCAACCCTCCTCTACTTCCGTAAGAACGAGACAGATCCGATCACTCCTGAAAATACAAATACCCCTTACAATGAATCGCCTGTATCTCAGGCTATGGGACGCGCCTTTAACAAGAAAGCGTATACAGATCCGGCCTTGCGGCGTGAATATACCAATAAAGGTTTTTGGGTAAATATCCGGCTTATCCGTTATGCAGACGTAGTGCTAATGGCGGCCGAAGCTGCCAATGAGTTGGGAAAGACAGGAGAAGCCAATGCCGATCTTGAAATGGTACGGGCACGGGCACGTGGCAACAATCCGAATATTCTTCCAAAGATAGAATCGATGGATCAGACTGTACTTCGTGACGCCATCCGGCACGAACGACGGGTAGAGCTTGGAATGGAATTCGACCGTTTCTATGATCTCGTACGATGGGGCATTGCTTCTGATGTGCTTCATGCAGCAGGAAAGCTGAATTATCAGCCCAAGAATGCACTATTGCCGTTACCACAAACGGAAATAGATAAATCGAAAGGAGTATTGGTACAAAATCCTGACTATTAATGACATCAATTAATTTAGTGTAAAGTCCATGAAATCTTAAAATAGAGGGAGAATAGAGAAGAAAGAGGCAAGCTGTATCAGCACACCGAAGGGTATAAACCCAACCTATAATAATCTCCTATCATTCATAGACTTACGCCCATAAAAAGTTCTACCTTTAAAGGGATATAGATACATAAATAAGGCAGCTTCAGTGACATGCTGATGTCACCTTCAATGACATCCCGATGTCATGGGTGATGACATCCCTGATGTTACTGGTGGTGACATCACGATGTCACTGAAGGGTACATCAGCATGTCATATATGGCGACGCTAAAAACAGTTATAAATATCAACACTGATATGCCATATACAGTGATATCCGGATAGGATAAAAGAAGATATTATCAGCCTGTCAGTTCAAATCAATTATAAATAAAAACAAATATGAGTAAAGTAATTAAGAAACTAAGTATTCTGTTTGCAATTGTCCTGAGTGGTACAATCAGCGTTCAGGCACAAAAGTCTCCACAAGACATGAATCGTTTCATCGATGCATTGATGAAGAAGATGACTGTGGATGAAAAGATTGGCCAGCTCAACCTTCCCGTGACCGGTGATATCACCACCGGACAGGCCAAGAGCAGCGACATCGCCGGGAAAATAAAACGGGGTGAAGTAGGCGGACTCTTCAACCTGAAAGGAGTAGAAAAAATCCGCGACGTACAGAAACTTGCCGTAGAGAATTCCCGACTCGGTATTCCTCTGTTATTCGGCATGGATGTCATTCATGGATACGAAACAATCTTCCCCATCCCACTGGGCTTATCATGCACGTGGGATATGAAGGCCATTGAAGAATCGGCCCGTATCGCTGCTGTCGAAGCAAGTGCAGACGGTATCTCATGGACTTTCAGCCCTATGGTAGATATCAGCCGTGATCCGCGTTGGGGACGAGTATCCGAAGGTTCCGGCGAAGACCCGTTCCTCGGTTCACTCATTGCCCGGGCCATGGTAAACGGATATCAGGGAAAAGAGCCGTCAAGCCAGCTGAAACGTAATGATGAAATTATGGCTTGCGTCAAGCACTTTGCACTTTATGGAGCAGGAGAAGGCGGACGGGATTACAATACGGTTGATATGAGCCGCCAACGGATGTATAACGAATACTTCCCTCCCTTTGAAGCCGCCATTGAAGCAGGAGTAGGCAGTGTGATGGCTTCGTTCAATGAAGTAGACGGAGTACCCGCCACAGCCAATAAGTGGTTAATGACAGATGTTCTTCGCGGTCAGTGGGGATTCGGTGGATTTGTAGTAACTGACTATACCGGAATTTCCGAAATGATCGATCATGGTATCGGTGATCTCCAAACCGTTTCAGCCCGTGCCATCAATGCCGGAGTAGATATGGATATGGTGAGTGACGGTTTTGTCAGTACACTGAAAAAGTCGATTCAGGAAGGGAAGGTTTCTATGATGACCCTAAATACCGCCTGTCGTCGTATTCTGGAAGCCAAATATAAACTGGGATTATTTGATGATCCGTATAAATATTGTGATCCGAAACGTCCGGCACGCGACATATTCACCCGCTCACACCGGGATGCCGCCCGCCGCATTGCTTCAGAAAGCTTTGTGCTCTTGAAAAATGACAATCAGACTCTCCCCCTGAAAGCAACCGGAACGATTGCCGTTATCGGCCCGTTGGCAGATACCCGGACGAATATGCCGGGTACATGGAGTGTAGCAGCCGTACTGGACCGTTCACCGTCACTCATTGAAGGACTCCGCGAAATGGTAGGCCGGATGGATGAAATGCCGCTCAACCAGCCGAATGAACCGTGGTATATTCCTCTGATGGAAAACGGAGCTGACATCAATCTACTGTATGCCAAGGGTAGCAATCTGATCAGTGATGCTGCTTACGAAGAACGCGCTACCATGTTTGGCCGTTCTTTAAACCGTGACAACCGTACGGATGCCGAACTGCTAAAAGAAGCAATAGCAACGGCCAACAAAGCAGACGTTATTGTGGCCGCTTTGGGAGAATCCTCTGAGATGAGTGGCGAGAGCAGTAGCCGTACCAATCTGGATCTGCCGGATGTACAACAAACGTTATTGAAAGCATTGGTCGCCACCGGTAAGCCGGTCGTATTAGTACTGTTCACAGGCCGTCCGCTGGTTCTGAACTGGGAACAAGCCAACGTACCTGCCATCCTCAATGTATGGTTTGGTGGAAGTGAAGCTGCTTATGCAATTGGTGATGTGCTGTTTGGTCGCGTTAACCCCAGTGGCAAACTGACCATGAGCTTTCCGCAAAATGTAGGACAAATACCTTTGTACTATGCTCACAAAAATACAGGACGTCCATTACATGACGGTAAATGGTTCGAGAAATTCCGCAGTAATTACCTTGATGTAACGAACGAACCGCTTTATCCATTTGGTTTCGGACTCTCTTATACCACCTTTGCATACAGTGATATCAGTTTGAGCCAGACCAGTATGAATATGCAGGGAGTTCTGACAGCTTCTGTAAACGTTACCAATACCGGAGCATTCCCCGGCGGAGAAGTTGTACAGCTCTACATCCGTGATCTTGTGGGTAGTACTACCCGCCCGGTAAAAGAGTTGAAAGGATTCGAAAGAATCTATCTCCAGCCCGGCCAGACACGCACTGTTACTTTCAAGATAGCACCCGAAATGCTGAAGTTCTATAACTACGACCTGCAATATGTAGTAGAACCCGGAGACTTCAGCATAATGATAGGGCCTAATAGCAGAGATGTACAAACGGCGAGCGTTCGTTTAATTGACAGTTGACAGTTGACAATTGACAGTTGCTGCGCTGTATACTGGCTGCGCAATCACGCTGCATAGCAACTGTCAATTGTCAACTGTCAACTGTCAACTAAACAAGGTTTCACGCTGCACAGCAACTTTCAATTTTCAACTTTCAATTTTCAATTAACAAAGACATGAAACATATCTCTTTTTATACACTCTTCTGTTGCCTCTTACTGGTAACAGGGGCGTGTCAGAACAATAAAAAATCAGGTGATAAGAAAGACGCTTCTCTCACCGACAGTCTGACTACAGACGCATTGCTGGATACAGTTCAGCGACGTACCTTTCTCTATTTCTGGGAGGGAGCCGAGCCCAACAGTGGTCTTGCTCCCGAACGTATCCATATGGACGGTAAGTATCCCGCCGGTGGACCGGACATTGTCACTTCCGGTGGTAGTGGTTTTGGTATTATGGCCATCCTGGCAGGTATAGACCGTGGCTACGTTTCACGCACAGACGGATTGGCACGTATGGAGAAAATAGTTTCCTTCCTTGAACGTGCCGACCGCTTCAAAGGTGCTTATCCGCACTGGTGGCAGGGTGAAACAGGAAAGGTGAAACCCTTCGGACAAAAAGACAATGGCGGGGATCTGGTAGAAACAGCATTCCTCATGCAAGGGCTACTTGCAGTACACCAGTATTATATAGACGGAACTCCGCAGGAAAAAGCGTTGGCACAAAGAATTGATAAACTCTGGCGGGAGGTAGACTGGAACTGGTACCGTAAAGGAGGACAGAACGTGCTCTACTGGCACTGGAGCCCGGAATACGGTTGGGACATGGACTTCCCTGTTCATGGCTACAACGAATGCCTCATAATGTACATACTTGCTGCAGCATCACCCACCCACGGTGTTCCTGCCGCTGTATATCACGAAGGATGGGCACAGAACGGAGCCATTGTATCTCCGCACAAAGTAGAGGGTATCGACCTTCATCTACGCTATCAGGGAACCGAAGCCGGACCGCTCTTCTGGGCGCAATATTCCTTCCTGGGGCTTGATCCCGTAGGACTGAAAGACGAGTACTGCCCAAGTTATTTCAATGAAATGCGTAACCTTACGCTTGTCAACCGCGCTTACTGCATCCGCAATCCAAAGCATTACAAAGGATTTGGTCCGGACTGCTGGGGACTGACCGCCAGTTATTCGGTAAATGGTTATGCCGCCCACTCCCCCAATGAACGGGAAGATTTAGGAGTCATCTCTCCTACTGCTGCCCTGTCATCCATTGTATATACACCGGAGTATTCTTTGCAGGTAATGCAACATCTTTATAACATGGGAGACAAAGTGTTTGGCCCTTACGGTTTTTATGATGCATTCAGCGAAACCGATAACTGGTACCCGCAGCGCTATCTTGCTATAGATCAAGGACCAATAGCAGTAATGATTGAAAATTACCGGACCGGATTATTATGGAAACTTTTCATGAGTCATCCGGACGTTCAGGCAGGATTGAAAAAGTTAGGATTCAACAAGCCAGCTTAAAAAAAGAAAAGGTATAGCCGTTACTTCGTTCATCAGTTTTGAATGTATTTCACTACAGAGTAACACGGAGTTCCACAGAGTTTAAATCTTTATTGAAACGCAGATGAACGCAGACTTTCGCAAAGGGAAACAAATCTAAGATAAAGAAATACAGTCTTTTAATCTGTGTTAATCCGCGTTTTATCAGAGAAATAGTACTCTGTGATACTCTGTGGTAAGTTTCGCTCATTTCTATTCAGGTATGAATATAAAAGGGTACTTCCGGGATGAACAGGAAGTACCCTTTTGCCTAAATACAATCAGGCCATCTGGTAGAGATGAAATATAGCAGCCTGATTGTGGAAATTACGGCTTGTCACAAGAAGTAATTTCAGAAACAAACAATATATCCAAAGGAGGAGGCCATCTTCTTTCAACTAAAAATGACCTCTCCATTTATTAAAATGAATTATTCGGTTGGCTCAATAGTAATAGTAAACTTCGCACTCTTCTGAGTACCATAAACATAATCAACAGCTGCTTCAACTTCTACAGTTACAGGCTTAGTCAGATTGATGTCTTTCTTCAATGAGAATTTACCACCAGCAATATTGAAATATTCCTTAGCAGACAATGTCTGATCCGTAGTACCTACTTTACCATCCTTAACGATGTAACGAACGCGATCTGTTTCAGGGAAAGTTACTTGTCCTGTTTCTGAAGCAGGTTTAGTTCCTGTTACCATAGTATATACAGTCTTACCGTAAGTTACAATCGCACCTTTTGTGATAACATCTGTTCCAAATCGATCCTTCAAGTTAAGAGCAGTAGCAACATCCAGCGTATTGCCAAGAAGAATATCAGCCTTCTTATATGTCAGATCCTTTGAAGAAATCTGCTCGCTCAACGGATAATACATCTTGATACTGAATTCTTCGGATGCAGCCACATTCGATGCAATTTTCGCAGAAAGTTTAACTTTGAATTCTGACAAATCAACGTATTCAGTAAATTCAATATTACCGTCAGCATCCAATGTCACACCTGTAGGAATGTCTCTTGCATCAATGGTACGGTCACCATTCAAGTCTTTAGTCGGAACTAACTCATAGATATAGTCTACATCATTTGAATAGTAGAAGTAACCAATGCTCAATTCATTATTGATAAGATATGCAGCATCACCGGCCGGTTTATCATATTCCAAGAAATAAGTCTTGGCATCCGTCCAACGTACTTCCTGATGTTTCAACAAGTCAGCAGCTGTAGGATAAGACAGGTTCAAAGTAGCAGTCAGTGTAATATCACCATAAAGATCAGTATGGTAAATCGTACTCATTGCATAAGTCTTACGCTCTGCATTGGCAGGCAAAGTAACCGTTATCTTATCAGCATCAACATCGAAGTTAAATGTAGGTTGAGCAGCAGTTGCAAGAGCATTACCCACTTTATGTTCAATCTTAGCAGAAGCCAGATTCTTGATAGCATCTAAAATCTCTTGTGCAGTAGCACCGGCTATAAGTTGATCTGTAAAGTTATTAGCTTTATTAGCCTTGATGATAAAGGTTTGCGCCGCGTTAGAAGCATTATCAGACCACATAAATGCACCGTTTTTCTCAGTAAATGCATTAGAAGACCCTGTTTGAAGATCCTTTTTAGCAATTGATCCATAAGCAATAGTAGCACCTTCTGTATTATTGGTCACAGTATAAGTTACCTCGAATTGCTTATTAGGTACACTTTGTGTATTAACTCCAAATACGTTGTTATCCACCAGTTTAACCTTGAGTTCATTACCTACATTATTAATGTTCACTGATTTCAATTTAACAGCAGCTTTTGTTACTTCAAATCCTTTAGCCGTTAATTCAGCCTTAATTGCGTTCACGTCAGCTGAAGCTGTAGAAGCCAACACCACCCATCTGCTTTCTGCTGTACAATAGATAGAGTATACTTCCAGATTCTGAGTAAATCCACATTCAGCCAGCGTCAACGGTCTGCTTCCATCCGTATAGTTTACTTTAAACAGACTAACAGGTTTCTCTTCAACATCTGTATATGCTATCTCTTTTGCTGAAGGAGAAAGAGCATAAGTTCCGTTAGTGATACCCTTAACACGAAGATTAAAGTAATCAGTTGTAACGTCATTTACAGGTCTACTGTTCGGTTCTTCTTCCGTACCATATTCCTTAGATGTAGCAAGTTTCAAAGCAACCGGATAAAGATTATCAACTAAAGCATCACTCACTTTAGCCTTAATTACAATTGTACCTGCATTGGTTCCGACTTTAACACCACCAGCAACAATTTTCAATGAGCTTTCACTTGTAGCTCTTGTTTCCAATGCATCTTCCTGATAGAATGAGAAGATCTCAGGTTTAGCAAGTGCTAATTTAACAAGATCCGCCACTTTTTCAGCAGGAGCAATACGGAATGTCATTTCTACTGTACCATTTACGCCATTAATAGTATAGGCAGGAACAATGGTAGTACCGTTTGCATCTTTATACTGAGGAACAAATACAATACTTTGGATACGTTCCAATACAGAATTCAACTCCTGGTCTATCTTATCAACCTTGCCTGTTACATCAGAAATTGCAGCCTCAATAGCAGCTTTGATAACGGCACTGTTCTCCAGAGTTGCCTGAATCTTATTAGCAATAGTCTGATCAATAGTACCAGGGCCCGTCTTTGCAAGAGCATCCGTAATCAAATTACTAACTGTAACCTCAAGATCATTCAATTGCTTAATCAAACCGGACTCTTCATTACCTACAGTTTCCTTCAAAGAAGAGAAGTTTTGCTTTAATTCGTCGTAGTCAGATTTATCAAATACATCAAGCCCTTCCAATGTTTCAATACGTCCGGCAAGTTCAGCATCTGCCTGTGCATATTCGCTCTGCAGACTACTTACAGCAGCTGCTATATCAGTAGCAATTTTTGTAGTAATAGCAGTATTCAATGTAGAATTGGCCTCATCAATGTATTTCTTTACAGCTCCTACTTCTGTTCCAAGCCCATCAAGTCTATCCTCAATGCCGGTAATCGTCCCCTGAATACTACCGATTGTACTCAAAGCACCATCAATTGCTGTTTTATTAGCTGCAATATCAGCCTTCACAGCATTAAGATCTGTAGCCGGTTGATTTTCCAGTTTAGTAATACGCTCTTTCAATGCAGTAATATCTGTTTCCAGCTTACCGATCTGAACATCCATCTGTCCTTTAGCTGTTTCTAAAGCAGCAATTCTACCTGCCAGTTCACCTTTCACAGCAGCCAGATTAGCAGCGGTTTCTGTTTTAAGAGCATCGGTAACAGCTGTCATTTCCGACTTCACCTTTTCGATATCAGCGGCTACGGTAGCAGCATCCGCTTTCTTTGCAAGATCTTCCTGCAATTTAGTTATGCTTTTCTGAATCGGATCAAGTGCAGCTGCTATTTTTGTATCAACCCCAGCAACACTTTTCTTTAACTCGTCGATAGCTGTTGACAATGCAGCAACTGTAGTTTGGTCAGCCTTACCTGCCAACACAGTATTCAGACTCTCAACCGTATTTTCCAGTTTACTGATTCTGGTAGCAAAATCCGAATCTTGGCTCTGCAATTTCTCTATCGTCTTTTTCAACTCGTCAATCACCGACTTGTCAACCTTATTTGCCTTCAAATCATTAACGGCAGTTTCCAAAGAAGCCAAAGCAGCTACTTTATTAGCCAAATCAGTACATTTCTCATTCAGCTCTTTAATAGCCGCCTGATAAGTAGCCTGATCCACCTTCCCATTCACCAGACTGGTGAGAGTCTTATCTGCTTCTTTCAATGCTTCAATGTTGGTCTTAATCTCAGCAATAGCAGCTTCCATCTTAGCATTTGCGACACTCAGATTGCCATTGGCATCCTTCAGTGATTGCAATTGAGATGCTAAATCTGAAATAGAAATAGACTTCAGAGCATCAACCTGTTCTTGCAGCTTGTTGATGTCATCGTCGTAATCCTTGCATCCAACGAAATTCGTAGATGTAAAAATTAGCGTTCCTAAGAGCGCTACAGTTACAAACTTTTTTCTCATAAGTTAAAAAATTACATTAATAATATATTATTAAACACTAAGTTTCGTATATGCCGCTATTGTGTAAATTCTTCCCAAACAGCTACTCATCAATCATTTAAAAGTTGGACGACATGTATTATCAATGCCGTTTTTTTAGTAATTTAGCCGTAGCATAGCCCTATTACGGCGCAAATATCAAACATTTATTTGATATAACAAAACAATTAATTGATTATTTTTTTAATATAGTATGGATATAATTGATAGATTACAAGAAATAATAAACTACTCAGATCTGAATGTATCTTCTTTTGCGAAAAAGATAGGCGTTGTAGATCAAACAATTAGAGGAATAGTTGTACAAAGAAGAAATAAGCCGGGATTTGATATTCTGGCCAAGATACTTCAAACATTTACTTGGATCGATGCAGAATGGTTAATAACCGGAAAAGGAGAGATGATCAAGCAAAAAACAACTACGAAAACCGAAAACAGTCCATCATTAGCGGAATTAATTCAATATCTACGGGAGAAGGATTTAAAAATCGAACGGTTGATAGAAGAAAAGACGGAGTTGAAAGTAAAATTTGAAATGGCAAAAAAAATAAATATACAGAAAGAAGAACAGCCCCATACTCCGTGTATGCCACAAAATAAGATGAGTCAGGATATGTAATTACTACCTGATTCTATCAGAAGGATTGTACCGTATAACAGAAATGCCTGCATTTTTCGAAAAAATGCAGGCATTTCTGTTATTCAATTTGCCCCACCTTGACCACCACCGCCGCCGTCACCACCTTTTACATCATCGTTCTCAATGGTACGGGCAGCCTTTTTCACACTGGCTTTCAGCTCACCAATCCGGTAACTTATGCTCATACCAAAACGTTGACGGGAATAACGGTAAGCACTCTCCTGCCAGAAGTTATCTCCGTTCACCATATTTTTATTCG
Source organism: Bacteroides sp. K03 (assembly GCF_019734355.1). NCBI lineage: Bacteria > Pseudomonadati > Bacteroidota > Bacteroidia > Bacteroidales > Bacteroidaceae > Bacteroides > Bacteroides sp. K03. The sequence continues at coordinate 2,731 of NZ_JAASHC010000037.1, read as the reverse complement.
TCATGTATTTCTTAAAGAAATTTCCGGCGAAAGCACTCACTGTCAGACGCTTCTCCTTAAGAAAAGAGCGGTTTACACTAATACTGTAGTCATAATAACTACTTCCCTTGCCTTGCAAAGAAACATAAGGAGTACTTCCCATTACGTTTATACTCAGCCGGATCTCCAGCGGCAATGTTTGCTGTACTCCACCATATGCAAATAAATTCCATCCGCTATTCTTCAATCCCTGAGAAGGGCTCTCCATGCGTGAATAATTTCCCCACAGATTCATATAAACACGCGTTTTAGGCGAAGCATTCCAGTTAACATAACCACTTAATCCAAGATTACTATTCTTACCCGAATTCTGATAAGTAGAATAAAGTACCTCCTTGCCTGTATGTTCTTTCAATCCAGGAATATCATTATCATTCATCAGAGTTGTTATCCGCTCTATACCATTATTGTTAAACGAATAGTTTAGTGCCATATTAATATTAAACTTCTGCGTAAAATTACTATAACTAATATTAAAAGAATGACTCTTTTCGCTTTCCAACGATGGATTTCCCTGACTTATATAAGATGGATTAGCATCATTCAAATACGGATTCAAGTACCAGATACTTGGTCGCCAGATACGCATATTATAACCTGCACGGACATTCGACATTTCTGTAATTTTAAAACCCAAACTTGCCGAAGGTATAAAATCATCAAAATTCACATTAAAACTCTCTTCCGGCTTTTCTGTATATTTCACATCCTGCATAGTACGTTCATAACGTATACCGGCCCTGCCCGAAAACTTCTTCACCTTAATAGCATACCCGGCATATGCGGCCAGTATATCATTCAGATGTTTGTAGTGACTACTGCGGTCCGCATCATATTCACCTACCTTGTCATAACGGTTATTATCACTTTTATTATTGCGAATAATATATTTCGCACCTGTTTCAAGCGTATGTATTTTGGCTATCGGAGTCGTATAATCTGCTTGAAAAGTATGCTCCGAACTATTCTGCTTTTCATCAGAGCTATGTCCGTCAAGAACAGTATTCACATAATCTTCCCAATCGGGTTCAACATGATTAATGGTATAGCCTAATTTTGAATTAGAGGTACGAGGGCGCGTACTCACTTTATAAGATAAGGTGAACATACGCTCCTTTACCTTTTTTGATGTACGCTGATAATCGACATTCCCACGGATAGAATACCACGAACCATCACTTTCACTATCGTTCTTGTATGAATAATAAATACTTTCCGAAGAAGCCGGATCAGCATTTCTCATTATTGATTCGTTATATCCATTGCTATCATTATTGCCTCCATACATGCCAAATCCCATTGTTACCAGACGCAGAGTATCTATCTCATAACTTGCCTCCAGGTTACCACTCTGAAAATTGCCTTTTCCCTTGTTGGAGCCATCAGACAAAATTACCGTCTCCTTATTGGTAGACCCCTGTTTCTGCCGCTGAGTAGAACTTGAATAGCTACGAGGATTATTGTTAGCACTATAATTATAACGTGCAGAAAGGGTCAGCTTCTCCTTTTTTATAGTAGTGTACAAGCTTCCACCACCTCCCGTATTACTTACATTACCGCTAAAAGTTGCCGTATATCCTTTAAATCCACTCCCTCCTATCGTTACGATATTAAGAATACCGCCTACTCCTTCAGCATCATATTTCGCACCGGGATTTGTTATTACTTCAATATGTTTGATCGTATTGGCCGGCATACTTTTAAGAACATCCACGGGGTTGTCACTCATCATGTTATCCGGTTTCCCATTCACATGGATCTTAAAGCTGCTACTACCATTCACTTTAATGTTATCCTCGCCATCCACCGTCACCAAAGGTACTTTACGAAGCATTTCCAGTACTGTATTGGTTTTAGAGTCCGGATCATCCTGCACATTATACTCTATTTTATCTATATCAGCTTTTACCAACGGTTTCTGTGCAACGATCTCAACGCCCCCCAGTTCATTGGTGGCTTCCGAAGTGTACAAAGTGCCTAAATCAATAATCTTCTCATTCACTTTCACCTCAAAATCTTTAATCACAGTACTTTTTCCTATAGAGGTAATTGTAATCGTATGGATACCCGGCGCAGCATTAATCTTTTCCTGAAACTTTCCCTGCATATCGGTAACTGCCATCTTCACTGCATTATCCGGCTGCGATTTTTTCACAATCCTAATGGTAGCATAGGGTTCACCTTCCAGAGTTAAAGAGTCAAGAAGTACACCTTTTAGTGTATAAGAAGGAGATGTCGTGTTTTGTGCATAGACTGCATTTGATACAATAAAGAGCATCAATAATGGTAGTAAGTTGCTTTTCATGTTATTGTCGGTTCTAATTTATAGTTTACTAAGACAGATGTCATAGTCTTTATTTACAGTGTTGCGACAAAAATAGGTAGTTTATTTCCTCTTACGAAACATTCGGAGTTAAGAAAGTAAAAAGAGAGCCGAAAAGATATCAAAGAATACATCTTTAGAAAATAACTGATATACAAGAAACCGGAACTTATAAAGTAAATCAGAAGATTCGATTAAAAAACTTGCCATAAAGCACTGATAATCAATAACTACAAGAATGTACACTTTTATCATGTAAGAATGTACACTTTTGCATATCAAGATTGTACACTCTTGTGGTTCTTCTTCAATTTAGTTGAACCGTGTTTGATAAGTCACTTTTGCAAAGTAGGCTCTATGGGATTCAAA
>NZ_JAASHC010000036.1:0-56832 GCF_019734355.1 Bacteroides sp. K03 | reverse complement strand
AGGACGTTCATCGTAGAGAAACAGGACGATCGTCGTAGAGAAACGGGACGTTTCTCGTAGAGGAAAAAACAAAAATAACAACGCGCTGAATAGCAATAGATTACAAAAAAATAATAAATGTACACTTATTTTATTGAAAACAAGTAAGGATTGATGATAACAAAAAAAATAGAAATGGGAAAATACGCACAGATACTAAGCGAAGATTTATAGTATGAACAATACATATATAACACGTTAAATACCAATATCATATTGATGATAATACAACTCTCTTATATTTATGACATCCGGATGTTCTTGTCAAAAACACCCGGATGTTTTAGCCCACAACACCCGGATGTTTCCTATAAGAACACCCGGGTGTTGTGGTTTCTTAATCCTTGAGTTATTCTCATTATTAAAGCTATTGCTTACATATATAAAAGCATACTGCTAAAAATAGGAACATTGTACAAGTTGGATATTCTCTATAAAACAGAAAGAATACAAGATTTTTGTAGAATCTCATTCATAAGCAATGTGCTTCTCTCATAATACAAATTCTCAGAAGCTTTAATTAAAGTAATATAAGAATATAGCAATACCTTCGAGCGCTTTCTTTGGCTGATCTTTAATTTCAATAACGAATTTAATTTCAGCTTTTGCCACACCACGCAAATTGGTCAGAGAATGAAGACTTGCCACCATACGAACACTCTGCCCTGGCAATACAGCCTGGCCGAATTTCATCTTATCCATACCATAATTTATCATCATCTTCAGGTTATTCACTTCAATAATCTGGTTCCACATATAAGGAAGCAATGATAAAGTAAGATAACCATGAGCAATAGTACTATGATACGGGCTTTCTACTTTGGCACGCTCTGTATCGACATGAATCCACTGATGATCCAAAGTTGCATCGGCAAAAAGATTAATACGTTCCTGCGAAACTTCCAAATAATCCGAAACTCCGATTTGCTGACCTACTAACTTTTCAAATTCCTCATACGAATTGATAATAACCTTCTCCATATTTCTTATATTAAATTGATATTTTACAAAAAAACATTTTAGTACGTATGTGATAGTACGTACTAAAATGCCACAAAGATATAATTTTTTGGATTAAGCAGGAGCTTTTATATGACAGACGTTTCGTATGCACTGGTCAGCATTTCATAATCGGCATCTGTATACTCTCCTTTTTCCCGTACTTTCTGTGCTTGCTTGATGAAAGTTTCAACTTGCGCCAGGAATGCCTGATAAGCTTTCATATCGTTTTCGTGTCCTGCTACGACAGGAAGTTTTCTGGCTGCTTCTAATTGCCTGGTAAGTTCGGCTATTTTCAGATCAATGCGTGCAGTTTCCATCACAACATGCTTACGGGCATACAAATTAATAATACTTTGCATTGTAGATGCCATTTTGCGAACAGACATAATTTGTTCTTTTAACGGACTGTCTGCCAGAAGCACCTGTTCAGCCTGTTCGGTAAAAGGACTCAGAATATCAAAAACATTCATTTTATACTCAGCCATCTCTATACTCAGCCGATAACTCACTTCGAGGAGCTGGTTCGCTTTAGTATAATCCTTTGTTTTCAAATAAGACAAATAGGTATTGAAATTGGAATAAAACTGAGCTCTTGAACGAAACAGACCTGCATAGTTCTGTTTCAGGTTCTGACGGGTCTCTTCGTTAAAGCAAGTACCCGGATTCATCAGCATCACAGTATCTTTCTCAGAAATGGCAGGAGGTACAATAGGCGTAAGAGCAGGAGCTTTATCTTTCTGTTCCATATATCCCAGAACAGCATTCACATCTTTCTCATTCACTACATCTTCCAGTACACTAAGAGAAGTATTGTAATACTTAACTACTTCCATTGCACTTTCTACATCTGCCGTACTCACAGAAGTAGTTGATTGACTCTTATTTCCTCCCGAACAAGAGGTCAGTAAAAAAGCACCGATCAGTGCTCCAAATAATAATAAATTCTTTCTCATAATTCTTTTCTTTAATAATTTTACAAACAAGATAAGCCAAAAGACAGGCGACATTGCACTAATAACAATATAAATGACGTTTTGCTTTCGGATATTTTATAAATTTAAAAAAGAAGCAGATATTTATCATATAAACAAAAAAAGGCTACGCATCACGCGCAGCCAATCCTTGTTAACCTTAAATCTAATACTTATGAAAAAAACACTGTACAAAGATACCGATTCTCAGGAAATCAGCAAATTTCATAGTCTTTAAAGGCCATATTATAACATGGTTTAATGGTAAAGAGATTGAGTTAACACTTTAGAGTTATTACGTTAACAATTAACATATACATTTACAATCCGGAGAGGTCACATATGGACATAAAAAAAGGCTATCTATCCCAGACAGCCAATCTTTGTTAACCTTAAATCTAATACTATGAAAAACACAATGCAAAGGTACAGATTTTCAAGAAACCTCCAAATATCCGTGACATAACGGGGTGTATTATAACATGGTTTAATAGAATCGACCGGCCATTAACACATTCAGCGTATTCCGTTAACATTTAACAGATTTATAAACAAATGAACCGATAAAAGAATGGCAGATGCAAAAGTCACTAATGAAAACGGAAATCGTATTAAACCAAGATATAGAAAAATAACCTTTTCTTATAGCTGATTGTTTTAAAACAGAAGAACCCACATAAACCATTCTATCATGAACAGATTTGAAAATAAAGTAACCATCATTACCGGTGCAGCCAGCGGTATTGGAGAGGCAACCACCCGTCGTATCGTATCCGAAGGAGGGAAAGTAATAATCGCTGATTATTCTAAAGAAAAGGCTGACAAACTGGCTACCGAACTAACTCAGTCCGGAGCAGATGTGCGTGCCACTTATTTCTCGGCAACCGTACTTCAAAGTAGTAAAGAACTGGCAGAATTTGCCATGAAAGAATATGGGCAGGTAGATGTACTGGTAAATAATGTGGGCGGAACCGACCCCAAACGAGATGGCAATATCGAGAAACTGGACATAGACTATTTTGACGAAGCATTTCATCTTAATCTATCCTGTACAATGTATCTTTCACAACTCATTATACCTATAATGAAGGTACACGGTGGAGGTAATATTGTTAATGTGGCTTCCATCAGCGGAATTACTGCTGATGCAAGTGGTACACTTTATGGTGCAAGTAAAGCCGGAGTAATTAACTTGACCAGATACATAGCCACACAAGTAGGCAAAAAGAATATCCGTTGCAACGCCGTAGCTCCCGGACTTGTACTCACTCCTGCTGCTTTAAACAACATGAATGAAGATGTACGCAATATTTTCTTAGGACAGTGCGCTACTCCTTATCTGGGAGAACCGCAGGACATCGCAGCTACTATTGCCTTTCTGGCCTCGGAAGATGCACGATACATCACCGGACAAACCATAGTAGCAGATGGAGGACTGACCATACATAACCCGACAGTAGAATTGGCATAACCTCTCAATCAGCTATACTATATTTTTCTTAAAACTAACCACTTAGCCTGTTTAAACTCTCCTCTTAAAAACTCTCTTCAGCTTATCCCAAGGAAATTTTAAACAGGCTCTTAAAATTTATTCCCTTTTTCTTTTTGATGTTACCGATAGGAAATATACTTTTGTGACCAAGTAGTAACAACAACAGAATAATGGAAAAAGAAGTAATTAAAAACAGGCAAACCACAGAAATGAATCTTATCAAAGCCGTTGACGAACTTATCGAAGAAAACGGATTCGAAGGATTGGGTATAAATGCTGTAGCGGCTAAAGCCGGAGTTTCCAAAATGCTAATTTATCGCTATTTCAATTCATTGGATGGATTAATAGCAGCTTACATCCAGCAACATGATTACTGGATAAACTTCGACGAACAACTGCCGGACGAAGAGCACATAGGCGAATTTATCAAAGAAATATTCAAGAGACAAATTGCTATGCTAAGACAAAGTTACACACTCCGAAGATTATACCGATGGGAATTGACATCCAACAATACTTTTATTAAAGAACTACGGGAAAAGAGGGAAGCAAAGGGAATATGGCTGGTAGATGCTGTCAGCAAACTATCTAAACATCCTCAGAAAGAAACCGCAGCAATGGCAAGTATTCTCACTGCTGCAATCAGCTATCTCAGCTTGCTGGAAGAAAACTGTCCGTTTTTTAACGGGATTAACATTCAGACCGAGGACGGCTGGAAAGAATTGGAAGAGGGCATTAATATACTGATAGATATTTGGTTAGAAAAACGATAAAAAAGAAAATGAACAAGATGACAATAATAGGAATCTGCATTTTTGCCCTGTTATCGGGTGGATGCAACAAAGATTTGGTGGAGTATCACAGCAACGGCATCAGGATATCAATTGAAAAGGGAGATGAATGGTTACATGATTTCCCTCTGTTTTTAGGAATCAATAAAAAGAACCCGCCACAAATTGCAATATGGACAGAAGATACAGAAGGACATTATCTCTCTACAATCTATGTAACACACAAAATAGCTACGCAAACCTGGCAAGCGGCAGGAGGAAACCGAAGAAAAGAAGCACTTCCGCATTGGTGTTATTCCAGAGGTGTAAAGAATGAAGACGGACTATACCTGCCAACCAAAAAATCACCCCTGACAGATGCTGTCACCGGAGCAACTCCTAAAGGAAGTTTTGATGTAAAACTAACTCCAACGGGAAAGATAAAGAAATTCATTGTAAAAGTGGAAATAAATCACTCAACCGACTGGAATGATGCCTATCCGAAATCGGCTCAGCAAGGAGATTCCAACTACTCAGGGGGAAAAGAAGGAAGTGGGCAACCAGCACTGGTCTACGCAGCGGAAGTGAATCTGACGTCAGGAGAAAAAGAGTTTCAGTTAAACCTCATTGGACATAGTAGTCCGGACGGAAGTGACGGAGGTATTACAACGGACATCTCCTCAATAACAACCGCACTGAACATTGTAAAAAGCATAACTATAAACCTGAAATAATGAAACGATTTATCCTCCCATTATTTGTATTATTTAGCTCAACAATAACTGTTCTGGGACAAACCGATACAAAAAAGATTTCCTATACTACCAATTTGGGAACAGGACTTCCGATGAGTTCTCCGGCCCATACACCATTCACATGGGAGGTTATGGGACATTATCACCTTAGTCAACGATTTGCAATAGGTGCCGGTACAGGCCTCTCAGTGTACGAAAGAGTACTTATACCCCTTTATGCAAATGTACAATTCTTCGTCACCAAACCCAAAAAACTGACTCCATATCTTGCATATAATGCCGGCAGCGCATTTGCTCCTGGCAAAGAAGCCAATGGAGGTCTATACCTCTCTCCCTCCGTCGGAATGCAACTGAAGATATCGCATAAACTGAAAGTAAATTTGGCTATAGGATACGAATTGCAGAAACTAAAACGGGTTAAAAAAGACTCGAACGAATATTTCACAACGGAGTTTGAAGAACAATTATCCCACAATTCAATAACCTTCAAAATAGGATTGACGCTATGAAAGAAAAAAGAGCTGACTATCTATTCATGATAGAACAGGCCACAAAAGCACCTTCGGGACATAATACACAGCCATGGTTGTTCCGCATCTGCGAAGATAGCATTGAAATACATCCGGACAACCGGAAAACATTGCATGTGGTAGACAGAAACCGAAGAGAAATGTTTGTTTCACTGGGGTGTGCCACGGAAAATCTATGTATAGCAGCCGAAAGTATAGGATATGCCAGCAAGGTACATGTTTCGGAAGAAGGAATCATCTCCATAGAACTTCATTCCGTGGACAATCAGAAAAAGCCATTACTCTCCGGACAAATAGCCGAAAGGCAGACCAACCGAAGTATATATAATGGAAAACAAATTCCGGAAGAGGTAATCAGAGAGTTACTTACCCTTGAAAAAGAAGAATACATCGGGATATACTGCTGGCAGAAACAGAGCATAGAGTTCAACAAAATACGGGATTACGTACTGGCAGGAAATAAAATACAAATGAGTGACAGTCGTTTCAAAAACGAACTGAAAAGTTGGATGCGGTTTAACAAGAGGGATGAGCAACAAACCCTGGACGGATTGAGTTATGCTGTATTCGGAGCTCCTAACCTCCCCAAATGGCTATCACGTCTCATAATGGGAGCATGTCTGACACCCGGGATGCAAAACAAAAGTGATGAAAAGAAAGTAAACTCCTCCTCTCATGTTGTACTTTTCACTGTTGAAAATGATTCTATCCCGGAGTGGATTCAACTTGGACGCACACTGGAACACTTCTTACTAAAAACGACGGAAGCAGGCATTGCCACCGCCTTCATTAATCAACCTTGCGAATTGAAAGTACTGGCAAAGCAAATGCAATGTGAAGTAATTCACCAAACAGGAAAAGAAAAAAGAATCCCGGTAGTATTGTTGCGTATAGGATATGCCAAACCAATGCCTTACTCTCCCAGAAAAGAGAGATATGAAGTAATTATATCTGAGTAGAGTAGCGTTTCTTCTCAACAAATACTAACTTTATAGTGTTTTCTTAAAAAAAGACCTACAGATGATGATTCATACCATACTCGATACAGACCTCTACAAGTTTACCACTTCGTATGCTTATATAAAGTTGTTTCCCTATGCAATGGGGACTTTTAGTTTTAAAGACAGAGATGAAACAGCCTACACAGAAGTATTTCTGAGTAAACTGAAAACAGAAGTGGCCAACCTGGCTAAAGTGACATTGGCTGATAAAGAACTGGAATATATGACCCGTAACTGCAGATTCCTACCACCGGTATACTGGGAATGGCTCTCTTCTTTCCGGTTCCAACCGGAGAAAATAGACATCCATCTGGATAAAGAACATCACCTGAATATCGAAATAACGGATTACCTCTATAAATCGACACTTTACGAAGTACCATTGCTAGCCATTGTTTCAGAAATAAAAAACCAGATACAGGGAAACGTAGCCAACACGGAAGAGATAATCTGCAAACTATCCGAAAAGGTGGTACTCTCAAATGAACATCAGTTGTCATTCTCTGAATTTGGTACGCGAAGACGATTTTCTTTTGATGTGCAGGACAGAGTGATAGGGTATTTAAAGAAATCTGCACACTACTGCACAGGCACATCGAACTGCTACTTTGCTATGAAGTATAAGATGAAGATGATGGGAACGCATCCACACGAATGGTTCATGTTTCATGGAGCGCAGTTCGGTTACAAACATGCCAATTACATAGCACTGGAAAACTGGGTAAATGTGTATGACGGCGATCTGGGTATCGCACTGTCCGACACTTATACTTCTGACATCTTCCTGACTAATCTCAGCCGCAAACAAGCAAAACTATTTGACGGTGTACGATGCGATTCGGGAAATGAATTAGAATTCATCGATAAACTGACTGCACGCTATAAAGAACTTGGTATCGATTCAACAACTAAAACAATCGTGTTCAGCAATGCACTCGACTTTGGCAAAGCACTGGAAATACAGGAATATTGCCGTGGAAAAATAAGATGTGCTTTCGGTATCGGTACCAATCTGACGAACGACACCGGATTTAAACCTTCTAACATTGTAATGAAGCTGACCCAATGTAAAATGAATGTCAATCAGGAATGGCGCGAATGCGTAAAACTGTCTGATGATATAGGTAAACATATCGGTAGCCCGGAAGAAGTGCGGGCATGTTTATACGATTTACGACTGGGATAACCGATACTCCTGTGGAGCCATTCCTGCATAACGCTTAAAATAACGGGCAAAAAAAGAAGAGTTAGGAAAATTAAACCGTTCTGAGATTTGGGTAACAGTAAGCGTAGTAGACTTCAGTAGCGTCTTTGCCTCACGTACGGTAAAGTCGGCTATCCAATATGACGGAGTATGCCCGGTGACTTGTTGTATCACCCGCGCCAAGTATTTGGAAGTAATGCAAAGCCGATCGGCATAGAAAGATGTCTCCCTATGCATAGGAAGATGTTCATGCAAAAGACTAAAGAATCCATCTGCCAATTCCTCCCGATGAGTGGCAGTAGTCTTTATCGGATAATTGGCATAAATAGCACTCACCTCAGCAGTAAAAATGAATGCAAGCGAACGAAGAATTTCCTCATAAGAAGGATGCGTTTTAAATGTATAATGAATATTTATGGCTGCATGCCACTTCTCCAACCGCTCTTGCTCTATAGCCGTAAGAAAGAGAAACGGGGTATGCTCTATCTTTTCCGAAATAAGTGTGGGAAGCACATACGGAACAGTCATCGAATCGAAACGAAAAGCAAACGTAAGACAACGGAAATCATCAGTACACATCACCGAACGCAACAAACGTGAAGGCAACAAAGTGAGCAATGCCCCAGCCGACAATGTATACGAATGATTGTCTATCTCTACCGTAGCCTGCCCGGCCGTAGTAAGTACAAACACAAGTCCAACCATCGCATTACGTTGTGATCCTCCAATCGGAAAAAAACGAAAAAAAGCACCTGCCTCATCAGATATAAAGAAAGAAGTTTCCATTTTTAATACTTTTCCAATGTGTCAATCCAGGAGTGTGCAAATGTTCTACCTTTACACACAAATGACTATCAATAAATCACACATTACATTAGTTCATATTTATCCTAATAAACTTGTTACAAATATACCTATTCTTGATGATACAATTTAGACACTTATATCCAACTTGACAGCAAATAACTTGTTATAACAAAAAATAATAACTCATAGAAATACAAACTTTTATTAATATTAAAAGCTTTATTATTATGGAAAAGAAAAAATAAACTTAAGTAATGAAAGATTGTTAACATTACGATTACACAAGTAATAAATAGATTCGATATTATAATAATAAATGAAGAAAAGTATCCCTCTGCCCTAACAAGTAGAACAGAAAAGATACTAAAATAGATGACTACTAATTAATCAAGATAAGAACATCTTTGGTATTATCCTGTATATTCTCTATTATATCTCCATTCGTCAGCATAATCATGGTAAATTTACTTCGGATATATTCTTAAAAAAATTACTAAAGAACAACAACTGATAATCTATAGAATTACTCCAATATTGAAAAGTATGTCCTCCCGGACGAACAATATAATCATGTGCAATTTTTTGTTTAAGAAGTTTTTGATGAAGATTATTATTTACCTGAAAAAAGAAATCATTATATCCGCAATCTATTATCAAACACAAACTCCCATTTTTTAATTTATCAATTTGGTTTATAACAGTATAATGTTCCCAGATCTGTTTACTAGATGACTGTTCACCTAAGTGTTTTTTTATTTCCCATTTATCAGGAAACAAAGTTATATCAACTCCTCCACTCATACTTCCGGCAGCACCAAATATATCTTGATGCCGAATAGCCAACCATAAAGCTCCATGTCCGCCCATACTTGCACCTGTTATAGCCCGCCCTCTCCTGTCCGATACTGTGACATAATTTTCATCAATATATTCTACCAGCTCCTTAGTAATAAAAGTTTCAAACTGAGACTTTGGTTCTTCAAGACTATCCCAATACCAACTATTTTCGGCATTAGGGCAAACGATCATAATTCCATATTGATCAGCAAGTATAGGTAAATCCGATTTAATCTTATCAATCCACACTTTATGACTATCATGATATCCTTTATTACTGTAGCCATGTAACAAATATAAAACCGGGAAACGCGATTCAGCTTTTTTTGTGTCGGGCGCAATAACAATACAAGGTATATCCCGATTCATTTTTTCACTTTTCACTTTAATAGTATCAACAACAGAGGAGTTAATCGGAATACATATCCATAAGCAAATCAATAATAATAACGACTTCAATACCATAATAAAATATTTTATATGAACTTCCTTATCGATTAGTTTGATTTTATCTAATTACAAGAATCGCTATTAACTAGTCTGTTTAAATACTCGTCCATAAAAAGTAGTGTTTTCACAGATTTGTAAGTACAGTTCATCCAAAAACTTTTTCCAGGTCTCACCATCCATAATGTAGCCAGAAAACCAGAAGAAGCATCTTGCCAGATTGTTATTGTATTGGTCAGACTTATTGCTTTTGCCAACAATAACGGATCTTTAGTCCTATCATAAGCCGCCATAAGAGCATTAATCACATTACACGCACTATCATCTACCGGAGTTTGATAATGATATTGTTCGAAGACGCAAGGAGTTCCTATCGGATAAATACCATTTTTATCCGCTTCTACATTCCAAATGGTAAACTGATCTTCACAAAAACGTATCAAATCCAACGCATCCTTAATATCCTGAGCTGTAGATTCTTCATCTTTCAACAATAATTCCGCATACGGAGCTACCGTGCAGTTTGTCATATTCTCATAACGATGAATAAAAACCGTCATATCCTCAAACTGACCATGCCAGTCATAAGCCGGATATATATCTTTTTTTATATAATTATAAGCCCTTTCTCGAGCTGTCTCGAATTCAGTATAACCACATATTCTCAACCGGTCAAAAAGAGAAATCAAAGAAGTTGGTATCGCTTTAGCATCATTAACTGGAATCCCACTTTCATAATCAACTTTTACTGGCCACGAACCATCATCCGCTTGATTCTTCAAATACGTTCTAGCAATTCCAAGTGCGTGGTCAAGATATTTTTTATCATGAATCAAATCATATAAATCCAAAAAAGCATCAGCAACAAAAACCGCCTCCATCATCATTGCCTTACCAATATTTTCTTCCTTCCTTGCTGTCAGTTCCTTTCCATAATAAGTTGGAGGGAAAAAAGCCAACGGAGCATCTACTGGAAGACTGTTGTCAATTAAAAATTGCGCAGCATTCTTTGCTATTTCTATAGCACTTTCTTTGTAGTCAGAATTTAATTTAGCAATCATTACCGCTACAGAAACAGTAGCTCCAACAATTTTACAGGGATAGGCATTATGAATATAGCTCATATCCGGTTCCGATGACGTCAACCAATGTTTAAAATACGGCTGGTGACAGAAATAGAACAAACCTTTCATAGCAGCTTCTTTATAAGAACGTACACTCGGAACATAAGGACCGATAAACGGATACTTTTTTTCAAAGCTACGTCGTCCTGCCTCACCTATGTATCGATCTTTTTTATCAAAAGATGCCACAACTAATTCATTCTTTCCTACCGGAACTTTATCCCAAACAGTAGATAATGGAGATAATATCGAATTTGTCCTAAAACTTATAGTATCATTAATAGTAAAAATGTAATACGACGCTTTTTTCTGCGGAACAAACTCGAAAACTGGCGCATAAGTAAAGGCCTTTGCATATTTATTCCAAAACGGAATACTTATCCCATCTCCCGGCCTGATCGGAGTTAAATATTCCACAAGTGCCTGTTTGTTCAACTGTTCAAAATCCAATCCCAATAAACTCTCATATGATTCAAACTTCTGAGCATTCAGATTAGAAACCGTAATAATGGAAACAAATATTGCAACTATTTTTTTTATATTTATCTGTAACATAATTCACATATTTATACATATTAAAATTACTTTCGTAATCATAAATCTATTGATTATCTATAATATCGAAATAAAATATACCACTTCCGGCAGTTGCCGTGTGTATTCGCTGTTTTTTTGCATCGGCAACTACAGAGATCCAACGTAAGCAGCCAAGTGAAGAATCATAGATATCCGTCCACTCATTCCCCTCATCGGTACTGATAAGAAGCTGTACCGGAGTATCTCCCAACGGATGATTCGAACAGGCTAAAACCATCAAACTCCGTCCGTTCTCATCCCTGCTTATCGACATGGAACTTGCATTATATTTTTTCTTCCCAAAAGGTTTTATCTTAGACCATGAGAGCCCATAATCTTCACTTTTCCACAATCCCCCATTCCAAAAACCCGCATATATCACTCCACTTCGATACGGATCGGCATATACCAATGCCAAGACAGTGTTTCTCTTTTTATCGAATGGCAGTTTATCACTTATTTTAACCCAGCTTTTACCTGCATTATCACTTCTAAAAACACCTTCGGTCCATTCTCCCACATAGATCACATTCTTTTTAAAAGGATCGAGAGCTATCATCTGCCCGGTTCCACACCCATTCTTACGCTGATGATTCACAATAGGAGTCAGATCTTTATCAATCTGAAATTCTTCAGCCGGTAATGTATCTATATTTCCCCAACAAGGATTACAAACTTTTTTCCAATTTTCTCCGTAATCATTACTCATATAGATACCGGCAGAAGTTTCATCTTCAGTCTTTGCAATTATATTACCCTCCATATAAGCCCAAAAGCGACCTGGTACCAACGGATCTTCTTTTATATCCTGTATAAAATTATCCCCTTTCCTCTCCCAAACGACACGACCGGTCTTCCCCAAATCGTCACTTTTATATAATTTCATATATTGTCCTTTACGTTGGGAAGCAAATAACATAAGATCCGGCTCACGCATAGAAAAACTTACCGTTCTTCCAGGACCAACCGTTATGGGAGCCATCGTATACGATTCACTATCGTCAAACGATAATGCCGGAGCATGATCGCATACTCCACATGCCCAAACACCCTCACGAACAGGATGTTTTACTAATGTCTCACAACAGATTATTCCTATTCCTTTAAATTGATGACCATAATAATTTTTACCTCCGTCATAAGTCGTGGTTACTCCCCACCAATTAGCAATAAATAATTTATCCGGCTTTTCACAATCCGGCAAAATATGAGATATGGCACTTCCTATTTTACCAGGATTACGCCCATGCCATTCTTCTGGAAATTCAAACATATTTTCTGGTTTGCAATCGGGACTAAGAGGATACCACGAATTCCCTCTGTCATCAGATTTATAAATTGTCACCGGATATTTTGTTGGAAATTCTTCAGCTGCATAAAAAACATCCGGATTTTGAACTGATTGTACTAATGTACGGTATTTTGATTCCTGCGGTAAATCTTCTATTTTCGCAAATGTCCTTCCTCCGTCACAACTACGATATACCCCTTGTTGGGAAGCAAACAACACTATATCCCCATTGCCTGCAATCACCAACTCGTATAAAGCTATATCATTCCCTTCAAAAAGTACTTGCCAATGTTTTCCTCCATCCTCTGACATATATAACCTACCAGGTTTATTTCGTGGAAAATCTTGAAGTTCACCAAGTTTATATTTTATTTGTGCTTTTACAAGTTCACCCTTAAACATCGCCTGATCAGAAATAGTTCCTACATAGATCCGGTTATTATAATACTTCACGCATGAAATACGATCGCCCGACAATCCCGAATATTTCCAAGATTCTCCGCTATCTCTACTAATCCAAATCCCTTTAGAATAGGTACCCGCTGTAACTTCCCCTTTTCTATCAGGATTATAACATATCAATTCTCCAAATTGGCGCGTAGGTCCGTTTCCATAATAATCCAATCCATCTTTTACTAAATACCAGCTTTTACCACCATCCGTAGAACGATGTATTCTTCCTACAAAACAAAAATCCCGAACATCTCCAGATGCACGTAATAAAGATTGATTATCAAAAGGATCCAAAGCCAAAGAATGACAATAATGGTCAGACATTTTATCAAGACCAGCATTATAAGGCATCCAGGATTTTCCACCATTCACACTCTTAAAAACACCGGCAACATCCGAACGAGCATAAAGTACTTCTGGGTTAATAATATCCTGTATAATACCA
The DNA here is from genome assembly GCF_019734355.1 of Bacteroides sp. K03. Classification (NCBI taxonomy): domain Bacteria; kingdom Pseudomonadati; phylum Bacteroidota; class Bacteroidia; order Bacteroidales; family Bacteroidaceae; genus Bacteroides; species Bacteroides sp. K03. Next base: position 43,088 of record NZ_JAASHC010000036.1, on the reverse strand, counting down.
ACGATGTATCCCCCTCCGCCCATATCAGTTTGATAAACCTGTACGGAATAATCCCCTTTAGCGGTAGACCGCATATCTATTTTTAAAGGTTGTCCCACGGCAGAGACATTCACACACAGAACAATAACTATTACAATAAAAAAAATATTTTTCATGTTGCTTTTTTATAATACTAAGTTTCACAATCTGATTTAATGATCAGAATATAAACTTTATAACTTTCATTTTACCATCACGCACTACTTGAATAATATTCACGCCTCTTAGAAGTGATGAATTTGGTATGAAATATTCCAAGTTTTCTCCGGAAAACAAAGAATCAAATAATACTCTACCATCCATTGATATCATTTTAACATTGGTCTGCGAACGTACCCGATTATTAAATATGAGCTGAACTCCACCAAGAACCTTTTTTACCCGAATATTATCTTCCCAACTGTCACATTCTTTCAATCCTGTATCATCTGGAGTTTTCAATTCGAAATAAATAGGTGCTCCGTCATTCATAGTTACGCTGATCAGTGTTTCTGCCTGCGAATTACTACAAATCGTAACTCCATCGACTGGCTCAACCAACTCCCAATTTCCATTTACTGTCAATGTTGTAGAACTAGACGTAGAATGCCATCCATAACTTACATCGTCTTTTGGGCACAAATCAGGATTACAGACTGCAAGTTTATAACGATTCTTAACGGCATCCTGATGTACCATCAACAAATGCCTGAAAGTCGTTGCCTTTACGATTCCAAAGTCCAAACCATCCACTGCATCAAAAAACGCATAGGCAGTAGTGTTGCCCGGTAAATACGTAAGAGCGTGTAAATTGGCAGATTGTGCCTCAACCCGAAATAGTTCTCCCCCATGATTCTGTAGCTGTTGAGAAAGGGCAATCATCTTCGGTACTGTAACCGACGGAATAACGACAAAGATATCTTTCGCCCCGGTTGGCTTCACGCCGTGATCAATATACGCTTTTGCTGCCATTGCTGTTCCTGTCGGACTAGCATAATCTGCACCTGTTTGGCTTGGAGTAGTCTGTTCTCCGTATGCTAAGACAATTGGATCATTCCCTTTAGGAACAAAATAACCAGTACCCGCAGGCGTAATAAACCAGTTATCATTATCACCCATGATCCGAGACTCTCCCTGGATTGCCATTTCTCCATTCACAACCAAATCTCCGACATAATCTGTCACAATATTCTGGAACAGATTGGTTGCTGTAATCATATCATCACTATACATACCTGAAGAAGTGATATCACTCCCCATACAAATAATCATATCTCCAAACGCAAACATACTCTTCTTAAATTCCAGATTAGTAGGAAGATAACACTCCGTATTTCCCCATTTATCTATCTGTGAAAAATCAGTGGCAAAGATTCCATTTGAATCCATAGCCAAAGCACCCGAAAAATTCTTTTCTTTACTGTATTGGTCAAAGCGCTGGGTCGTTGACTGAGCCGGCATCATATCCAACCATGAAGTATAATGTACCGTTGTCGTACCAGGCACTACATTCCAATCCCAACCGCCTACGGCATTATTTGTCGGATAACCATTAGCAGCTAAACTCCCATCATAAAGTACATCCAAACTACCATGACTTTGATAACGTCCGAAGCGATTTTGCCCACTATATATTTCTGCTCCCCAAAACTTAGAAGTAATTGAACGCATTGACACGACCCAATTTTTTTTTCTAAAGATAGCTGCCGGACTATAATTAAATGCATAAAAGCCCGCATAATCTACCGCATCTACGGTATAATCACTATTTTCAAAAAAATAATTATATGCAGCTTTCAATTCTTCGTCATTTCCCTTAATATCATCACCCGTTTCTATCAACTGCTTAAAATGTTCTCTACTGTACTCTAATGAGATTCCTCCTCCAAAACAATTACGCCCGGCAAACGTATTGGAAAAGAAATGATTCCCATCCAAAAAGCTTTTTGTAGCCATTATATACACAGAAAGTACAGCTTTTTTAAAACGTTCATAAGCGTCCTCCGCTATGCAGAAAGAAGTTCCTCTCAATCCCCACATACATTGAGTCCAAGGCATATAGGAGTACATATAATTATTATAATGAGTATTATGATGAAATCCCGTACCGTCAGACTTCAATATCCCTTTACTACCGGGAGTATATTCCGTATTACGTTCGATATAACGTTTCACAGCTTTCAACTCCCTTACGGCAACAGCGTCATCTGTCTGTAAAGCTGCTATAGCCAGAAAATGAGGCAGATATAAATACACATAATCTGATACAAGATTCACTTTATATGTTTCTTCCGGACGATACGCTTCATTATAATAGCAAAACCATTGCACAAAATCGAGAAGACGTTGTCTTAAATCGCCCTCACAAGCATATGCAACATCTAATACAGCAGCAGGAATTTCTTTACCCGCAGTATAAAAATTCATCGTCGAGGACATCTCATAATTACATCCTTCTCCTATTCCTTGGTCAAGAATATAACGTACCGCCCTCAAGAACATTTCCTGATAAATACCGGCTTTTGACAAATTGGCCAAATGTACGAATATACTTTGTATATAAGAGTCATTCAACGCACCATAAGTGGTATCAATAATTTTTCCACACAATGTTCCATCCATATTCTCAACAATATTCAGAGCATTTACAAAATCCAACGCTCTCCTGACCTGCAATGTAGTAGGAGTTGTCAGTATTCTATGCTGCCTCTCTCGAATTAACGCCAAGTCGGCCAGTTCCTCAAACGAAGGTTGGGATATTGGAATATCCCGTTCAAATGCATAAAGCTCAAGATAAGAAGTTCTTCCTTTTAGATATTCCCTATCGAGAACCATGTGAGGACCATGTATTTTCATCTCAAGGTTCGTTAAGTTATTAAACTCCATGTTATCAAACAATATCCTCCGACTTCCCGCTACATTTTTATTCAACTTCAGCGCAATCTCCACTTGAGTTATATTCGTAGCTGTTTTGGTCTTATACTCCACATAAGTACGGTTAAACTCCCTCCAACCCACGAAATTACATAAGACATTAGCTCTTCGTTTAACCGTATTCCCGTTTATGAACGAGATGGTTATCGTATCATTTGTAACTCTTGGAGAATAGATGTAGAAAAACGTTCCATTCGTAGATAACGCTTTAAAAGCCAAAGGAAAGGAAATATTCGAGTTTGTATTAGCCATCCATTCCAATGAGCTTTTCCCTTCCTTGTATGTAACTGCTGTCAAAGCGAGTTGTCCTCCTGTCACCGTCCAATCTGACGGTATGACGTCTTCAAATGTAAAAAGAGTTTGAGACTTCATTGAAACGGTGACAAGTATACCAAACAAAATAACTATTATTTTTTTCATACCCAATAATCTCTTAATAAGGGTTTACATTCCAAAATATCAATATCCCGAATTTTGGGTAAATTTGCATAATTCTACCTGTTTTGGAGGGAGTGGCATAAGATAGTTTTCCTTATTCCTATTTATATTTCCTGCCGCAACAACACGTTCATTATACAAGTTACACTCTTCCACTTTTTCCCGGCGTACCAACTGAAACCATCTCTTATATTCCGCAAAGAACTCCCATCCCCGTTCATCAAAAACGTATTTATCGAAAAGCTCACAAGAGAGACCTTCCGGGACATTGTTGGCCGTTCCGCCAATAGCTCTTTTTCGTATCCGGTTTATGCAGTCATACGCCAAGTCATCCGGTCCGTTACTAGCCAAATTCTGAGCTTCAGCGTAAATAAGTAGTACATCCGCATATCGGTATATAGGAATAATTCCATCTGACTGTGCTGCAGTAATTCCATAATCGCGATACTTCTTTATAAAAGGAGATTTCATGGCCGACTGCAAGTACGAATTTGGTTGGGGCCTTCCCGGAACCGCATAAGTAGTCTGATAGTTCCACTCTTTTCGTTCATCATCCGGATATTTCAAATAAAACTCCGCATCTCCCAGATAATCGCTCCATCCTTTTTCTTCTTGAGCAAGAAAAGAGATTCCATACTGACTCGCCATATTCGTAGCCCGAGAGCAGTTCACAGCGAATATATGTTCCGTATTATCATTCTTCGTAACCTCTTTCCACAAATCGGCATAATGATCCACCAAGTCATGATGATTATATGGGGCCTCTATTATTTCCCTGGCTTTCTGTGCCGCCTTCGCATAATATTCAGTCCTGTGCAATGGCCATCCGGCCATTGTCAAATAAACCTCTGCAAGGCAGGTCTGCGCAGCAATTTTCCCAACAGAAGAATTATCTTTTGTACGAGGGGTTTCTGGCAGATAGGTTTCGGCCAGAATCAAATCGGGAACGATAATCTTATCATATATATCCGCCACTTTATTACGTCCGATATTCTCGTTACCCAATATATCCTGAGTCGATTTGGAATCGACTATACCCGGAACATCTCCGAATAACCGTACTAGGTTATAATAAGCAAAAGCCCGCATAAAATAAGCCTCACCCAAATAGGCTTGTTTTTCATTCTCTGACACTCCATCTTCATTACTACCACGAATACCTTCAATCATTAAGTTAGAATTTAATATCAGATCATACATATTCTTCCAAAACCAATGAACATCCAACTCGCTAATTGTAGCATCCGCACGTAACTCATCAATAACAATAGTACGTGATTTACTCAACATTCCGGAAATTACATCATCAGCCCCCAATGTTAAGGTAAACAATCGGCAGCAATAACCATAATTCCAATGCCAAAGAGTACGATACAGCCCATTCGCCGTATTAGTTAAATTTGCTTCATCATATATAATATTCTCCGGAGTCAGAAAACTGAGAGGCTCTTGCTTCAGATCCACACACCCCGATAAAAGCAAAACGCTGAAAACTATTCCAATAATTTTTTTCATTTTTTCCATCTTTTAAAATGAGAAATTCAATCCTAACATGTAATTACGTCCATTCGGATAATATCCCCAATCAATACCCGAAGCCAACGGAGTTTTCAAAGTTACTTCCGGGTCTATTCCTGAATATCCGGTAAACAAAAATGGATTCTGTACGGATACATAACACCTCAAAGACGACACCCGCAGCTTTTGCAAAACTTTCTGCGGCAAGGTGTATCCGACTGTTATACTTTTCACTTTTACAAAATCTCCCTTCTCTACGAATAAAGAAGATATCCGTCCCCCTGTCGGTGTCTTGATAAATCCTTCGAGATATCCGCTCTCATCATCCGGACGCCAACGTTTATACATTTCGGGATTAGGAGTCAAACCAATTGTCCGCACCTGACGGGTATAATTATAGATATCGAATCCATGATACCCGATCATAAACAAGTTAAAATCAAAATTCTTCCAATTGATAGTATTACTCCATCCCCAATTAAATTTCGGTTGCCCGTTTCCAATAACACATTGGTCATCTATTGTAATCAAAGGATTATCATCGAGATTTTTAAACTTATAGGAACCGGCTTCCGGACGGTTTTCCGATTCCGGCAATCCGGACACTTCGGCCATTTTCCAGATACCCTCGTATTGGTATCCCCATATCGTACCTATCCGTCCTCCCTTTATATAACGGAAATAGTCATTTTCATATCCTCCCGAAGGCATGATCATATCAATATCATCCGAAAACTTCTTAAAAGTTCCTTGGTTGTGCGATAAGGTGAGCACGCTGTTCCATGTAATGTTTTTTACAGCCACAGGCGTCATGTTAACAGTAACTTCAACACCCTTATTCAAAATATGGGCGACATTAGCCAACTTCGTTTCCTGTCCGGTATGAAGAGGTACATTGACATTAATCAGCACATCTTTACTCAACTTATGGTAAAGGTCAACATTAAACACCAACCTGTTATTAAAAAGACCGAAATCAAGACCAATGTTGTATTGCTCGGTACGTTCCCATCCCAAATTAGGGTTTCCGATCCGTTTCAAGGAAAGTACCAAGTCATTATTAGCATTCCGACTAGTTACATATTCGTTAAATGCCGAATACGCTGCTACCGCCTGATTTCCAGTTTGACCGTACCCTAAGCGCAATTTTAATTGGTCAAAAGGTATTCCATCCATAAATCTTTCCTGTTTGATATCCCAAGCCAAAGCAAGAGAGGGGAAATTATCCCAACGTTTACCATACGCCAATCGAGAAGAACCGTCCCAACGATATGACGCAGTCAGCATATATCGATTCATAAAAACATAATTCACACGTGCCAAAGCCGACATCATCGCCGTTTTTATTCGAGAAGACTCACCACCGATCACTTTTCCTAAAGATGTATTATTCGCTCCAATTTCAATAGAAGCAAGTCCAGATGCCGAAGAGGTATTGATAAAGTCATCACTATAGCTTTGTTCAAAGACAAACGTTGTATTCAACCGATGATTACTATTTATCTCTTTCACGTAGCTCAATATATTAGAATTTATCCAACTGTATGAATGGCTGCTCTGCGCCCTTGACGAGGTAAGAGAAGTTCCTGCCCAAGTTTCGTAACAATCCTCATTAAAAGTAGACCGATAAATACTCGATCCAAAATTGAAGCTTTGATTCATCCGTAAGGACAAACCTGGTAGTAATTTTAAGTCGACATATCCTTGTAAGCGTATTTTATGAGAATAATCGTCTTTATCCTGTTCCCAAATATGTCCCATTGGGTTATACTGTGCACTACCCAATAAATTAAGATTGTTATATTTCCCATTTTCATCTTTGGGAGATATTGTATTTGGGAAAATCAAGCTTTCTATTAATACCCCCCTGTACTGAGAGAATCTCGGACCTTGTGAGGTCGTATACTCTCCCCATAAGTTTACTCCCGTCTTTAACCATGATTTTATTTCGCTGTCAACTTTTACACGGTAGTTTACTTTCTCATTAGAAGATGTCTCTACAATACCTTCATTAGAAGAATAACGACCAGAAATAAGATATTGAGTCTTATTTTCACCACCAGAAATCGATATTTCATGGGCATGTTCCACCGCACATTTTCTGAATATATTATCGACATAATCATATCCGATACTACCATTATCAAAAGCAACTATCTCATCCGCAGTATAAAATTCTCTGACCTCAGTACCCGAAGCTGTATAAAATTCTTTACCATACTCGTTTGCCAACCGTGCAAACTCACCCGATGTCATCATGTCCGGTAAAGAATAAGGAGCTTTAAAATTGATATAGCCATTATATTGTACCGTAATCTTTCCTTTTTCAACATTTTTCGTAGTTACCAAAATAACACCATTTGCACCTTGCGAACCGTATATAGCCGTTGCTGAAGCGTCTTTAAGTACTTCGATCGATTCTATATCAGCAGGATTCAAAGAGGAAAGGCTTCCTCCAATAAAACCGTCAATCACTACCAGGGGGCCTGTATCAGCTTGTATTGAGTTAACACCACGTACTCGTATTGTAGCTTCTGAGCCCGGTTGTCCGGAAGCAGATATGATACTCACTCCCGAGAGCCTTCCCTGCAAAGCATCGGTAATATTCGATACCGGCATCTGTTTCAAAGCTTCATCAGCCTTCACCGAAGCGACTGATCCTGTCAGATCCGATTTACGCATAACGCCATATCCCACTACTACCACTTCATCCAGATCATAGTTATCTTCTTCTAAAACTATTTTTATCGTACTTCTCCCGTTCACAGATACCTGTCTGGTTTTATACCCAACATACGAAACCTGTAATACAGTTTTCGAATCGCATTGTAAGGTAAAATTCCCTTCTTCATCTGTTATCGTACCTTTTTGGGTATCTTTCGCGAAAATAGAGGCTCCGAGAATTTTTTCTCCAGACCTACTCTCCACACTCCCTCTTAACACTATATTCTGAGCCACCCCTTCCATTCCCAATAATAGAAGGGCTAAAAACAGTATTTGTCGTTTAATCATAATACTCTTCACATTAAATTTTAATTATTATCTACTGACGTTGTATATCATCAGCAACCTTAATACGCACAATATAAGTATCCGATTATCCAACAGTTACTATAATATACATGGGCACGTACATAAGGCTTTCGCCGACTATCCTGATTTCATCTCCTGTTACAGCACTTTTTTATTACAGCACTTAAATCAGAAGCCGGTTCATATCTACCTGTCCTCGATGTAAAACCACCTGAAATCAGATATATATCTTGTTATCAGTGGAATACCGCTGATAACAAGACAAGTACCTAATAACAATCTTTTTATCACTGAATACCTTTATAATATAATCATCTTTGTCATCGAGTGTCCACTCTTCTCTATCTTCACAATATAAGTTCCTTTCTCCAATACTGTCGATTTGGAAAAATCACCCGTATAGAAAGATTTCACACACTTTCCTGTAATATCAAACACCGTAACATTGCTATTTGCCACATTTACATATAAAACACCCGAACTAGCGTAGATTTCCTTTCCGTCAAAAATTGACTGTACAGAAACAATACCACCTGCGGGGTCCACTTCATATACTCCCAAGTCAACAGGATCTTCATCGGTCATGGCCCGCTTTTTTCCAACAATATCACAATCAAATTCAACTAACGCATCATAATAACTGTTACCCTTGTTAATCAGAAATGATGTTTCATTCATTTTCCAGTTAGCATTTCTAATCTCTGTAAGTGCGTCAATATCCGTAGAAGATACAGCTCCCACAAATGATGTCGGTTTAATAAATTTTGCGTAATTCACTTCCACATCCTCTCCCATATTATCATCTGATATTCGGTATAGAGGATAAAACGACCAGTCCGAATTTTCCGCTTTAGTTATTATATCTTCAGATCCCCTGTTAGAGGCTACGCAATCGAAATAACTAACCGTCGAACCGGCTTGCGTATACATGTAAGCCTTACTACCGGAAGTAGTCATATTGTTCCAGACCACACTATTTGCCAATGTACCACCACCATCAGCATCAAAAAAAACTGAATAACTGCCTTGATCACCGGTCAGGTTATTACACACAGTCATATTAATAAACATAGCCCCCCTGTCCGTATAAATTGGATAACCTGTATTATTATAAACCAAACAATTTAAAATCGTATTAGAGGACCAATTAGCTGCAATAGCCGAACCTTTACCATATCCATCAGCAGCACTCCCGGATATATTGTTATAAAAGATACAATTAGTTATCATACCTGCTGCAGCAGCACGCAAACCACCACCACATATACTCCCCCATTTCAATCCTCGGTTACTATCAAATACACAATGGTCAACATAGTTCACATCTTCAACTGATGTACTGGAAAGATACAATCCCGCACCACCGTTTTTATCATTCGCGGCAGACGAATTATTGAAAAAATAACAATATTGCACTTTACCGCCCATATACATTTGTACACCGCCGCCTCCCCAAGTCGACACATTCTCACGAAAAATACAGTTCTGCACAACTCCACCTTTTCTTACAGTAACCGCCGAACCTTTACTCTTCTCAAAAGTAATACCGTCAATAAACGTTTCATTCAGGAATTGAGTCTTCTGATTTGTAATATTAGAGGCTGTAGCCGCAGCGTCAATCGAAAGTATCGTCTGGTTAACAAAGTCCCACGGCTGCCCCCCTTCGACCTTTATCCGATCTTCCAACTTACTTTCAGTTCCGGCAAAGCCGCCGTACAAAGAAGTACCGGATTTCATGGTTAAATACACTTTAGAAGCATCTAGTTCCTCATTTTTAATCATATAAATACCCGCAGCTATCCATACCTGGTCTCCCGAAGCAGCAGCCTCATAAGCCATCTTTATATCCGTATAAACCAGTCCCGGATTTTTATCACTCCAAGCCGTAGATTCAACATTCGGCTTTACATAATACACTGTAGCGTTTGCCCAAATCGCCATACACATTAATGATAAAAAGAGATACAATTTTCTCATGGCATTTCAATTTAATAGTTTAACTTTTATTTTTAATACGCCACAAAAATAGGGTTAAAAACAAGGGAAGATTGGATAAAATTGTACGTAAAACAACCCAATATTTTCCGTCTCAGAATACAGGAATGCTCTATTTATCAAGAATATACATTGGAGAGGAAATATTTATTTCCCCTCCAAATCTCTATTAATCAACTTTTAAAATGAAGTACCCTTACGATAAGCGGTAGGAGATATTCCAAATTGTTCTTTAAAACATTTTCCGAAATATTTTGGAGATCCAAATCCTAATGTATATGCAATATCGGCAACCGACATTTCCATATTATCACGAAGAAAAACAGAAGCTTTTTTCAATTTCACATTCATAATAAAATCATTCGGTGTCTGACCGGTAACTCCTTTCAATTTAGCAAACAACTTCGTACGACACATATTGAGCTCGGCACATAATACCGGAATGTCAAAATCCGAATCATCAATATGCTTTTCTATAACCTCACAAACCTTTTCTATAAAAGTAAGATCTTGTTCATTAGTTGCCAAAACTTTAGCTGAAACATCCGGGCGGCAGCTAAATTTTTTCTGAAGTATCCTTCTGTTATTAACCAGATTATTACAACGAATTATAAGAGTTTCTATATTAAAAGGTTTAGTAATATAGTCATCCGCCCCATTTTTTAATCCTTCTATATTACTCTCTATCGTAGTACGAGCTGTCAATAATACAACTGGAATATGACAAAGCTCCAAACTTTCTTTTATTTTCCGGCATAACTCCGAACCAGATAAAAAAGGCATCATTATATCACTCAAAACAATATCCGGCTGCAACTCTATCGTTTTCCGGTAACCTTCCTCTCCGTCAGCTGCCAAAGCAACATTATATACCGGAGAAAAAACATCTTTCAACATAAGCCGAAGTTCCATATTATCTTCAACAATCAATATTTGCGGCTTATCGCCATCTTCATTTTCAGATTCACGAACAATTTCAGAAGCTATATCTGTTTCAGACTCCAATATTTTCTTTATGCAAATCTGATCTGCATTTTCTATCTCTGATATTTCAGACTGTTTGAAATGCGATTTCCCTTTCCGTATAGAAACAACAAAACAACTCTCCACACCCGGAACACTCGATACAGAAATATCTCCAGAATGAGACTCTACGATCAACTTTGACAAAGCTAGCCCAATTCCAGTTCCAGGTGTCATACTACTCACCTGTACATTATTATCCACCTGATAAAAACATTGAAATATTTTATCAATATATTCTTCTGAAATACCTATACCGTTATCCGTTACAGAAACTAAGACTCTATCTTTCATTTCCTTCATTCCAACCACAATACACCCCTGTTCAGGTGTAAACTTAAAAGCATTGGAAATAAGATTATAAAATACTTTCTGCATCTGTATAGGATCAATCCATACAAAAATATCATCTTCGCCCTTCTCCAACCGGAATGTTATATTTCTCAAACGAGCCAATTCTGTAAAAGATACATATATCTCATCCAGAAAATCTCCCATATTCACCTGCGAAACTTTCAATAGCAAATATCCCTGTTCATATTTTCGGAATTCGAGCAGTTCGGTTATAAGATTCTGCATATGGTAAGCATTTCTTTTAATTGCAAGAATCTTTTTATAAACCGCAGGAGAAACACGAGAAGTTTGCAGTAACATTTCAACTTGCCCCAAAATAAGAGTTAAAGGTGTTCTAAACTCATGCGATATATTTGTAAAAAAACATAATTTTGACTGATTAGTCTGTTCTATACGATCTTTTTCCTTTTTTTCATACTCAAGCGATGTCCTTAACAGCAACTTCGATTTGATCGAAGACAAATAAATGTAAATTAAAGAAATAACGATAAATACATATATCAGATATGCCCACCATGATCTGTAAAATGGAGGGGAAACATGAATCAATAACTGTTTTTCACAAGCTATTTGCTGGGTACCCTCCCATTTCCCCCGAATTTTAAGTACATAATCCCCTTCTGCAAGGTGCATAAAATTCAGACTATATACATGTGGAGGTATTTTAACCCATTGATTTGACAATCCGGACATCTGATATTCATAAACACAACGGTTAGATGGAATATAATTATCTGAAATAAATGAAATTGAAAGTATTGTTTGATCATACTTCAAATCGATTTCATTTGTAAATGCCAACGTGGACTTTAATATCCCCGTAGAATCACCGGGAATAACTCTATGATTATTAACTAAAAGTTCCTGAAATTCAATTTTAAAGGGAGTATATTCCTGTTTCAGATCTTTTTCCGTGAAGGAAATAATACCATCTATCCCCGAAAGGTAAATCTGTCCGTCAGAAGTGACACAAACATCCCCGCCATAAGCAGAAGAAAGCGGGAATCCATTTTCCACCCCATAATTATATACTCTCTTATTCCGAGGGTCAAGCAAAGAAATTCCTTCAGTATGTAAAAGAATTAAATACCCATTCTTGGATTCAGCAATATTACCGATATAATTATTCTTCAATCCACAACTACGTTGATCAAACCGATGGAAGCAATCATTTTTTGCGTCATATAAATTTAGACCTCCTCCACCCGTCGTTATCCATAATCTATTCTGCGAATCCAGAAAAAGTTTCTCCATATTATTACTGCTTAAAGAAGTTTCTTCTTTCGGATCATACAGATATTCTTTTAACTTTTGTTTTTTGGTATCAAAGCATAACAATCCTTTCCCTGCAACCCAAAGATTCTGTTCTTTATCAAATAATATGTCCACAACAAAGGGATTGTGCTTATGCAGGCATTCAGAAAAAAGAGAAAATTTATTCGTCCGCATATCAAACAGGTATAATCCGGAATGAGTCCCAACCAATAACGAGTCTTTCCCATACGGTTTGATAACTCGTATCGATACCGCATCTCCAACTGCATCTTGGGAATTGTGATATTCATCAAATATTATATATTCCCGCGTAGACATATTAAATTTACATAATCCTCCGAAATGTAGTCCTAACCACAATATATGGTTATTTTTATCATAATATGCAGTTTTTATATTCGATTTAAATATATATTTGCCGCGAGATCTTTCAATAGAATATTGTTTGCATTGTTTTTTTTCTACATCATAATAAATAACTCCTTCACCTTCTGTACACAAAAAAAGATTTTCATACTCATCCTTAATAATATTTCCGACAATAGGACCGGAAACATTTATTTTCCCAGGATATTGCAAATCAAGATAAGCATATGATTTAATTTCGGGATTAAAGTAATTTACTCCACCATAATATGTACCAATCCAGATAGTCCCTTGTACATCTTTATACAGCGACCAAACAGAACAATCAGACAATTTCCACGAATCACGTTCTCCTTCATCGAAAAACGCTAAATTCTGTTTATCTTCATCCAAGCGATTAATTCCGAGCGATGTACCGATCCAAATTCCCCCCTTATTATCTTCACAAATATCCCTCACAAAATCTGACGACAACCGGCACTCTTTCCTCGAAGCTACCGTACAATAGTGCTCTACCAAACGAGTATCCTGAAAACAATACAACCCCGTGGTATAAGAACCTATCCAAACATCATTTTTCGAATCTTCATATACAACAGAAACTCGTCCTATATCCGGTAATAATTGCGTAACTTGCTTGTTTTTATCCAAGTAGTATACTCCCGAAGAAAATGTTCCAACAATAAGATTTCCATTTTTCAGTTCTTTTACTGCTGATATATTTACCTGATATGGAAATTGAAGAAAACTTTCAATAGCCCCATCTTTATAGATATACAAATGGTTATATTCTGCAATCCAAAGGTGACCATAACCGTAGGAAACAGCTGTACATACATTCTCTTTTAAAGTCAAAAAATTGTTGGTCTTTAAATCGTATTCTGAAACGCCCCGATTTGTGAGAATAAATACTTTTCCATTCCGGTCCCCACATATTTGTCTAATTCGTTCACCACACAACGAATTTGAATTACCAGGTTCAGGAGTAAAAACCTGCATTCCACTCTGGTCATAACGGTTTAACCCCTCACGAGTTCCAAACCAAAAAGAGCCTAATTCATCCTGATAAATACTCATTACTGAAGGCTGAGACAATCCCTGCTTCATACCCAATTTGGAAAAATAAATACCATTTGCATAAAGTACATTACAACAGAGCACGAAACAAGTAACAATCAATCCTGCAACAAATTCTTTTTTCATAATATTAGTATATACACGATTACAAATACATTCTTTCGGCAAATTTATAAAAACAAAAACTCTATTTTCAACTTTTAAATATAAAAATATGCTTGTTATTATCCATACGATAGTCTACAGTAAGCATTCGGCTATCCTCGTATTCTATCCGTATCTTTGTATACCAAACAATGATGTATGTACAAGATTCTGTTCTTTTTATAATACCAATAACTTTATTAGCGACAATCAGGCCGAACAAGACACCGGACAGAACGAAAACATCCGGTACATTGTAGCGTACTTTGCCACCGAAAATCAAAAACAAGATCATTATGAAAGAGAAGACCGGCAATTCTGCCCTTTATATCCTTTTGTTAGTAGGAGCAATTTCAGCTTTCGGTCCATTCGTTACCGACTTTTATCTACCCGCACTTCCGGCATTGGGTATCTATTTTGACACTTCCGCCTCTATGGTAGCGCTTACCCTCACTGTCAGCATGGTAGGGTTGGCTATAGGACAACTCTTCATCGGTCCCCTCTCCGATCGCTATGGACGGAAATTCCCACTCTTGGCGTCGCTCATTCTGTTTGTCCTGTCTACCCTGGCTTGTCTGGCGTCCACTACAATTTATGAGTTCCTCATCTTCCGATTTATACAGGGGGTAGCAGGAGCAGGCGGAGTGGTCATTTCCAAATCCATCGCTACGGACCTGTATAAAGGAAAACGCTTGGCACACTTCTTCTCCATACTGAGTAGTGTACAAGGTCTGGCCCCTATCTGTGCTCCCGTTCTGGGAGGATTATTACTCATGGTAACAGACTGGCGAGGTATCTTCCTGACTTTACTGGGCATAGGAATCCTTCTGTTATTTTTCACCACTTACTTTCACGAATCCCTATCAATACGTAATCAAGGTAAAGTGAAAGACACCTTTAAAGCTTATCTACCCGTATTGCGTAATCATCACTTTATGCGATATGTACTGATACAAGCTATGGCAATGGGAGTCATGTTTGCCTATATCGCTGCGTCACCTTTCATCTTTCAGGAACACTACGGATTATCGCCACTCACATATAGCCTCTGTTTCGGTATCAATGCATTGGGTATTATGGGAGGAAGTCTGCTCGTCATCCGCTTCCGACAAGTAGAGACAGCACTACAAATCGGTGTACGGGGATTCCTGCTACTGAGTATTGTAGTAGCTATAACACTGACCTGTAACTTCTCTGTTTATTATGTAGAAACAGCTTTTTTCATTCTGTTAGTATTCCTGGGTATGATACTTCCCACCTCTACTACACTGGCCTTGGAACCCGTACGTGAGAGTTCCGGTAATGCATCGGCTATTCTTGGTTTCCTTACCTTTTTTGTAGGTGGTATTTGCTCTCCTTTGGCAGGGTTGGGCAATATGTTGATTTCGACCTCGATACTGATCGTGTTTTGTGCATTTTGTACACTCCTATTGACAAGAGGAAAAAACAGAAATATAAAATTTCAATATAGATAAGTAGAAATCTACCTGAACAAAGTGGAAAATCTATGTAGATACAGACTTTTCGGGCAACTCCTTAAAAGAGTTGTCTGATCTTCTCCCTCTCTCCGACAAACCATACCAAATCACCTAACAGAAAAGTAGTATCCTTATCCAGAGGAACCAGCTCACCATTCCGCTCAATAGCTACAACAATACTATCATACTTTTCACCCAAACGGGATTGAACAATGCTTTTATCCAGAAAATGAAAAGCCTCATTCACTGTGAAAGAGTGCAGAGTCATCTCTTGACGCACCTCCTCTGTATCCGGTGCTCCTTGCGGGCTTTCAATTTCGTCACGAAACTTTTGCAGTTGCCCGTCCGTACCAACCACTGCCAGTTTATCCTGTGGATAAATCCGTTCAGAACTCTTGGGGATATATATTTTAAGATCACCACGCACAATGGCTACTACATTCACACCAAAATCCCGCCGGAACGAGAGCTCTCCCAAAGATTTGCCTATATAACGGGAATAAGGAGATACGAGAATAGAGGTAAGTTCAAGATCTTTATTATTGAACTCACTGTTGAAACTCGTCCTCAACGGATGATGTTTTCTGGCAACCTCTTCCCGTAGATTAAGATTGGTCAGAAAATGAGTTTCCAGACGCGAATATTGAGTAAGATCTTCCCGAAGGATAAGAATCAGAACCACCACAGCTACAGCAATAACCACTCCTATCCCAAAATTCAGATGAAAATAGCTGATGACTACAGCCGAAATAAAAAAAATAGCAACAGACACCCGGAACAGCACTAAAGCAACCAGGCGACCGTGATTGTAGTTCTCATCTTCCCACAGTTTCAGAAATATTGCAGAAGAATTGTACTTATTGGAGATAAGCGCCCACAAAAAAGGAGTCATAAGTAAAAGAGTAGCCAGACACATCGCCAGATTAACCCAGATCGTCACAGGAGTAAACAGTTCACTGACAGCAGGATATAGTGTTTTCACAGACAGTAGCCAAATAGCAGTGAGCAGTACACTATAAATAATGACTCTGCCAACAATATTTTTTAATAGCTTCTTCCAGTCACTATCATGGTTCACCGTTTTTTTACCAGAAGCATAACGAGCCAGTATTTCCTGAACTTTGGGTGGTAATACTTTATAAAGCCATTCGGCAAAAGGATTTGCCAGACGAATAAAATAGGGAGTAGTGAAAGTTGTAATAACGGATACAGCCACAATAATCGGAGAGATAAACGGATCAAGTACCTTAAGCGAAACACCCAATCCGGCAATAATAAAAGCAAATTCTCCGATTTGTGCCAAACTAAACCCGGACTTGATGGAAATATTAAGTGACTCTCCGGACAGAAGAACACCCAATGAAGAGAATATGGCTTTTCCAATAATGGTGACCAGTGTAATAATAATAACCGGCCAAGCATATTCAACCAATACAGCCGGATTGACCAACATACCGACAGACACAAAGAAAATTGCTCCGAAAAGATCTTTCACCGGCTGTATAATATGCTCAATGTGCTCCGCCTCAACCGTTTCAGCAAGGATAGAACCCATAATAAATGCACCCAGAGCAGCCGAGAATCCGGTATAGGTAGCCAGTACTACCATTCCCAGACAAAGGCCGAGAGACACAATCAGAAGCGTTTCATTATTCATCAGCTTCTTTGCTTTTTTCAAGAAAGCCGGAAGGATAAAAATACCGATAAGAAACCACAGTATCAGGAAGAAAACAACTTTCAGTACACTTACCAGCAACTCTTCGCCCATAAAATCTTTGCTCACTGCCATCGTAGAAAGAAGAACCATCATCAAAATAGCAATCAGGTCCTCCACAACCAGTGTACCGAATACAATGCCTGTAAACCGCTGGCTACGCAACCCCAGATCATCAAAAGCCTTGATAATAATGGTAGTAGATGACATAGACAGCATTCCACCCAGAAAAATAGAATTCATGGTACCCCATCCCAGCAGATATCCTACCATATAACCAATCAATAACATACTGATAACTTCGGTAGTTGCCGTGATAAAAGCTGTTGAACCCACATTGATAAGTTTCTTGAAACTAAATTCCAGACCGAGAGCAAAAAGCAGAAATACAACTCCTATTTCGGCCCAGATATTAATATTTGCTATATCTCCTACAGTAGGGAAAATATGGACATAAGGACCAGCCAGTAATCCGGCAACAATATAGCCTAAAACTAAAGGTTGTTTTAACCATTTGAACAATAAAGTTATAATACTTGCGGATATCAATATCAGTGCAAGGTCAGCAATTAAAGTTGGCAAATGCGACATGAAATGTATTTTTATAGGTTTTTATTTTGCATAAGGTTACATACCTCATTTAAAATAACAAAAAAGAGGGCATTGTGTTTCAACTGTCAGGCTTTTACACCTGCTTTTTTATTCAGACTGCACAAAAAGTAAACTTTCGTGCAAAAAAGATTCGTCCTATTCAATAATTCTCTATATTTGCGCCCGATTTGGTTCGGAATCCGTGGTCAACGGATGAAGATTAAAAGGGAATCGGGTGTAACTCCCGGACAGTCCCGCTGCTGTGAAGCTCTGTACAACATCTTATAAATTAACCAGATTCGCGCCACTGACGGAGGTAAAAAATCCATCGGGAAGGCCCATAAGATGAGAGTCAGTCAGAAGACCTGCCAGTCAAAATTTATACTTTCTCACCTCGTGGGTTAGGAAAGAAAGTATCGCCGTTTAGCCCCAAATCTTAGAAATACTGTGTTTTCACCGGGTGGAATGTGTCCGCAGGGTGGAAAAGCACTAATACGTATATGCATTTAATTGAGAAATGAATATGATAAAAAGAATCTTAGTTGCCAATCGCGGAGAAATAGCCGTGAGAGTAATGCGCTCCTGCCGGGAAATGGAAATAGCAAGTATCGCTGTTTTCTCAGAGGCAGACCGCACCGCAAAGCATGTGCTCTACGCCGATGAAGCTTACTGCATCGGTCCGGCCGCATCAAAAGAGAGTTATCTGAATATAGAAAAGATCCTTGAGGTGGCGAAGATGTGCCACGCAGATGCCATACATCCGGGATATGGCTTCTTATCGGAAAATGCCACATTCGCCCGTCGTTGTCAGGAAGAAGGAATCATCTTTATCGGTCCGAATCCGGAAACAATGGAGGCAATGGGAGACAAAATTGCTGCCCGTATCAAAATGATTGAAGCGGGGGTTCCGGTAGTTCCAGGTACGCAGGAAAATCTGAAAAGCGTGGAAGAAGCCGTAGAACTGTGCAACCAAATAGGCTACCCGGTAATGCTGAAAGCTTCTATGGGCGGTGGCGGAAAAGGAATGCGACTGATCCACAATGCCGGTGAAGTAGAAGAAGCCTATACTACAGCCAAAAGCGAATCGCTCTCCTCATTTGGAGACGACACCGTATATCTGGAAAAGTTCGTTGAGGAACCACATCATATTGAATTTCAGATTCTGGGTGATAAACACGGCAATGTAATTCATCTATGCGAACGTGAATGCTCCGTACAACGTCGTAACCAGAAAATCGTAGAAGAAAGTCCTTCGGTATTCGTAACACCCGAATTACGCAAAGACATGGGCGAAAAGGCAGTAGCTGCCGCCAAAGCCGTCAACTATATCGGTGCAGGAACAATTGAGTTCCTGGTAGACAAACACCGCAACTACTACTTCCTGGAAATGAATACCCGTTTACAAGTAGAACATCCTATTACAGAGGAAGTTGTGGGGGTAGACCTGGTAAAAGAGCAAATCAAAGTGGCAGATAACCAGGTGTTAAAGTTAAAACAAGAGGATATCAAGCAACGCGGACACGCTATTGAATGCCGTATCTGTGCAGAAGATACCGAAATGAACTTCATGCCCAGTCCGGGAGTGATCAAGCAAATTACTGAGCCAAACGGTATCGGTGTACGCATTGATAGCTACGTATACGAAGGATATGAAATCCCTATCTACTATGACCCGATGATCGGTAAACTGATTGTGTGGGCTACCACCCGTGAATACGCCATTGAGCGCATGCGCCGGGTACTCCACGAATACAAACTGACAGGGGTGAAAAACAACATCAGTTACCTGCGTTGTATTATGGATACCGCCGACTTTGTAGAAGGGCATTATGATACAGGTTTTATTGCAAAGAACGGCGAAGCATTACAAAAGTGTATCACCCACACCAGTGAACGTTCTGAGAAAATAGCCTTGATTGCCGCCTATATGGACTATCTGATGAACCTTGAAGAAAATAGCGGATCGTCTACCGATAACCGCCCTATCAGCAAGTGGAAAGAATTCGGATTGCATAAAGGAGTGTTAAGAATATAATAATGTGCCAATATGCTAATGTGCCAATTGGCTACGCTGTATTGCCGAAAGACATTGGTACATTATTTAAATGATTAATTATGGAAATTCATATAGGAAACCGTGTGGCCGAGATAGAATTGGTCAGCAAGGAAGATAATAAAGTGGTACTTACCATAGACGGACAGACGTTTGAAGCAGATGTAGTGATGGCAGAAAACGGAACCTGTAACATCCTGATGGATGGACACAGCTCCAATGCACAGCTGATCCGTGGTGAGAACGGAAAGAGTTATAAGGTAAATACACACTATAACAGTTACAATGTAGAAATTGTAGACAGTCAGGCAAAATACCTGCGCATGCGCAAAAAGGGAGATGAAGAACAGAATGACCGCATCACCTCTCCAATGCCGGGCAAGGTTGTGAAAATTCCCGTTAGTGTGGGCCAGGAAGTAAAAGCCGGACATACCGCCATTGTCATTGAAGCAATGAAAATGCAAAGTAACTACAAAGTAACTTCGGACTGTCGCATTAAAGAAATACTGGTGCAGGAAGGTGATAGTATCACTGGTGACCAGACATTAATAACCCTTGAAGCCATAGAGTAAAAATGGAAGAAATAAATAAAGCATATGCCGCGTTTGAAGAACGTGACCGCATCGCTTCCCTTGGTGGAGGTGTCGATAAGATAGAAAAGCAACACGAAAGTGGAAAAATGACTGCCCGCGAGCGTATTGACATGCTGTTGGACAAAGGTACTTTCGTAGAACTGGATAAGTTAATGGTGCACCGGTGTACCAACTACGGTATGGACAAAAACAAGATTCCCGGAGATGGCATTGTGTCCGGTTATGGGAAAATAGACGGCCGCCAGGTCTTTGTTTATGCTTATGACTTCACGGTATATGGTGGTTCACTTTCGGCATCCAATGCAAAGAAGATTGTGAAAGTACAACAGCTGGCATTAAAAAACGGAGCTCCTATCATCGCTTTGAACGATTCGGGTGGTGCCCGCATCCAGGAAGGTATCGAAAGCCTTTCGGGCTATGCTGATATCTTCTATCAGAACACAATGGCAAGCGGGGTAATTCCGCAGATTTCTGCCATTCTGGGTCCATGTGCCGGCGGTGCCTGTTACTCTCCCGCACTGACGGACTTTATCTTTATGGTAAAAGAAAAGAGCCACATGTTTGTGACAGGACCGGATGTAGTAAAAACGGTGATCCACGAAGAAGTGAGTAAAGAGGAATTGGGTGGTGCAATGACACATAGCAGCAAAAGCGGAGTGACTCATTTCATGGCCAACAGCGAAGAAGAGCTGCTGATGAGTATTCGCGAATTGCTCTCCTTCCTGCCACAAAACAATATGGACGAAGCTAAGAAGCAAAACAATACCGATGATATCAACCGTGAAGATGCATCACTGGATACAATTGTCCCGGCTGACCCGAACGTACCTTATGATATGAAAGATATCATTGAGCGCGTGGTAGACAATGGCTATTTCTTTGAAGTAATGCCCAACTTTGCCAAGAACATCCTTATCGGTTTTGCACGTTTGGGCGGACGCTCGGTAGGTATCGTAGCCAATCAGCCGGCTTATCTGGCAGGCGTGCTCGATATTGATGCCAGCGATAAGGCGAGCCGTTTCATTCGTTTCTGCGACTGTTTCAATATTCCGTTGATCACCTTTGAAGATGTTCCGGGATTCCTGCCGGGATATACGCAAGAGAATAACGGTATCATACGCCACGGGGCAAAGATTGTATATGCATTTGCAGAGGCAACCGTACCTAAAATCACAGTTATCACCCGTAAAGCATACGGTGGTGCCTACATCGTAATGAACTCTAAGCAGACCGGGGCAGACGTAAACTTTGCTTATCCGAGTGCTGAAATTGCGGTAATGGGCGCTGATGGTGCGGTAAATATTCTGTTCCGTAAAGCAGATGCAGAAACAAAAGCCAAAGAGCTGGAAGCCTATAAAGAAAAGTTTGCCAACCCTTATCAGGCTGCCGAATTGGGCTTTATTGACGAAATAATCCTACCGAAGCAGACCCGGAAGCGCTTGATCCAGGCCCTGGAAATGACAGAAAATAAGATGCAGACCAATCCGCCTAAGAAACACGGGAATATGCCATTGTAGAGCTTATTTAGTTGAAAGTTGAGAGTTGAAAATTGGCTGCGCTGTTACGCTGCATAGTACTTCTTTATTGAGTTGAAAGTTATGGAGTTGTAAAGTTATAGAGTTGGGAGCTCTTCACTGACCATTGTCAACTTTCAATTTTTAACTAAATAAGACCTTCAATTAAGAAGTACTATGTAACGTAACAGCGCAGCCAATTTTCAACTCCCTACTTTCAACTAAACAAGCTCTCTTTTCGGGAATAATAGCCAGCTAAACAGGTAATATAGCCATTTCCTCAAATACCGTAACACTCTATCTTTGCATCATGAGATCAAAAAACAAAAGGAAAACTGAATGCGTTATGAGAAAGAGTTTACTAATTATAATCATCATGCTGATTTCTAACACGATATTGGCACAAAACGGAGGAAGAGTTATGAATAAGTCTTATAAAAGCCAGTTCGGCGTATCCGAAACAATGATGCGTACAGAACAGATATTAAAAACCATGGATATCCCTGTATTTGCCAAATTCGATCATGAGAAGAATGCAGAAGAAGCAGGGCTGCAACTCCTCCCAAATCAGGTCATTGTTTTCGGTTCACCCAAAGTAGGTACTGTACTCATGCAAGAAAATCCGGCTATATCAATCGAATTACCACTAAAGATATCAGTATGGGAAGATAAGGATAGAAACGTATGGCTCAGTATTCCACTAATAAAGCAAATAGCAGCCAACTACGGAATGGAGGACCACCCTGTAATTGGTAAAATGCAGGAATTACTGGAGAAGATAGCATCCCAGTCAGTAAATGCCCGCTGACAAGAGATAAAGTATCTATCGCTATAAAAAAGGTCAGCGTTGGGTCAGAATCTCTGCAAAGCTATTGAGATGCCGCTCGTCTGTGCCACAACAGCCTCCGCAAATTTTTAACGGGAAATCCCAAAGTAACGTCATCAATCTGTCGGCCAGCTCATCAGGAGAAGAAGATTCCAGATCGGTACGCCCTTCCAATTCTTCGGGAGTTAATGTAGAAGCATTAGCCTGAAGCCCCTGAAAGCGTTCACGCACCAGAGGAGTATCATTATGCGAATGTGACAAAGCCTGGTGCAGCACATCGGGATGTACACAGTTTGCCATATAGCAAAGTGGACGGGTGGTTGCCTCTTTATCTATTGTATCAATAGCATCATGGATAAAACTTCCATCCAACAACCGTCCGTCACGACGAATCATAAAGCTGATGATATAGGGCAATCCGGTTGCTGCCATTGCATTGGCCATACCAATGGTCTCGGTGAGTTGAGGCATAATGCCTGCAAACAAATAGTCGGCACCTGCCTCAGCCAGGGCACGAACGGTGGGATAATGGAATTGTGTTGCTTCTTCTACCGAGAGATGGTAGCGTCCATCATAAGCGTCGCCCCGGCAACCGGCCAGGCCACCAATATAGACGGGAGTAGAAGCTGTATCGCGAAGTTCCGAAAGAAAGGCAACGTTGTCCCGCAATATATCCCGGTTTCGGTAAACCGAACCGGAGATTCTTTCTGCATTAGCTCTGCGGGTAGGTGTCATCAGCATCAAGGGCAACTGATACCGGGCGGCAATGTCAATATATTGCTTATAAATGCCTGCCAGGACTTCACGGTAAGAAGTATTATAGATCAAAGCTGCATGGATAAGATCTTCATCCAAAGGGATATGAAATTCACGACGCAAACGCTCTACAACGGCTCCTTCAGTAAGAATATAAGGAGAAGTCCGATAAGTGCCGACAAAAGACAACTGATTCATGTAAGGTAAGTTTTTAGGTTTTTACTTCGTATTCGCCAACAAATATAGGGTTTATTCTCACAGTCCGGTTGTCCGTTCTTGCTAAATTCACATCCCTTTATAATCTTTCAGAAAACCTTCCATTAACCATTTCGCCAATGCTTGCCGGTTGGAAGGAATAACCAATCGTCTTTGGTCAAGTGTGTTCTGGATATTACCCAGTTCTACAAATACAGATACAGGGGTTGTATGGGCCAATACATATAAATTCCGTCCGCTCACTGTTCCGGAGAAACCACGGTTTGGTTGGTGTTTTCCGTACTTCGACTCAAAAGTATCTTTCATATTATTCGCCAATCGTTTACTATCAGCTTTGCGGTTGGAGTGGTAGAAAAACACATCCGTCTGCGTTCCTTTACTACGGCTATCTACATGAATAAAAATGGCACGGCAATACTTATAGTTTTTACGGTCATTGCGATACAGGGCATTTATTTTGTCACATCGCTGTTGCAGACGTTGCACCTGATTCAAGGGAATGGGATCGCCCATACAAGTCTCCCGTTTACTGTTAGAGAGGTAAGCATCGTCACGGATTCCGTCTTTGGCATCCTGAATAATGATATGTACTTCTGCTCCTTCCTGCATCAGGTTACGTGCCAGACGCAGAGCAATATCATAGGCATATTCATCCTCGTGAAGTTCGTGCTTCCCCACCCTGCCAATGGCTCCGGGATCAGGTCCGCCATGCCCGCTGACCACATAAAAGCAGGCACCGGCCAAGCGATTGGAGGTAACTTTTGTGTTTGCCAGCAATTTTCCGAAGAGAGGTTCATTGATTTCTGTCCGCCGTGCAAGTTTGGGTTTATCCTGCGTCTCAACGGTTTTTCCGGCAGGAGCAGACTTAGCCGTAGCAGCAGATACAGAACTTTTTGCAGGAGGAATCAGATAGATAACTCCCATTTTAAGTGTTTTATCTTTTCCTAATTTAGCTTTGTTCAACTCAACAAAATCATCATAGTACTTCTTGGGAGCACGATTGTGGCGCAGTAGGAAAGACGAAATTCCCTCACCAGCTTTCGGAGTAGCTTTCTGCTGCGCCCACATATCCGGGGCAACAAACAGGAAAGAGATAAACAGAAAAAGACAGAGGAGACGATTCATATTTAATTGAAAATTATTTAATTGACAGTTATTCAGTTGACAATTGACAGTTGACAGTTGACAGTTGACAATTGACAGTGGGCTGCGCGGATACAGAGTTATGTGTTCAATGTCAATAGGTAACCGTTCGTTGAACAATTGCCAACTGGATAACTGTCAATTGTCAACTGTCAACTGTCAATTGAATAACTGTCAATTAAATAATTGTCAACTGTCAATTGAATAACTCCGCAAAGATAACCTTTTAAACCAATTATTTTCTCTACTTTTGCGTCGATATAACTTTTTTAAGGCAATAAATCTGAAAACCCAATAACAATTATGGCAAAACAATTCAAACCCGAAACCCTGTGTGTACAAGCAGGATGGACTCCTAAAAAGGGTGAGCCGCGCGTGCTGCCCATCTATCAGAGTACTACTTTCAAATATGAAACCAGTGAGCAGATGGCCCGTTTGTTTGATCTTGAGGATAGTGGTTATTTCTACACCCGCCTGCAAAATCCTACCAACGACGCCGTAGCTGCCAAAATTGCTGCACTCGAAGGAGGTGTAGCTGCTATGCTGACTTCCAGCGGGCAGGCAGCCAATTTTTATGCCATATTCAACATTTGCCAGGCAGGCGATCATTTTGTTTGTTCATCGGCCATCTACGGTGGTACATTCAACCTGTTCGGAGTGACGATGAAGAAGTTAGGTATTGATGTTACTTTTGTCAGCCCCGATGCCAGTGAGGAAGAAATCTCCGCGGCTTTCCGCCCTAACACCAAGGCACTGTTTGGCGAAACAATCTCCAATCCGTCTCTCGAAGTACTGGACATCGAAAAGTTTGCCCGCATCGCTCATAGCAATGGCGTTCCGTTGATTGTAGACAATACATTCCCTACTCCTATCAACTGCCGCCCGTTTGAGTGGGGAGCAGACATCGTGGTACACTCTACTACCAAATACATGGATGGACATGCCACCAGCGTAGGCGGCTGTATCGTAGACAGTGGTAATTTCGACTGGGATGCCCATGCTGATAAGTTCCCCGGACTTTGCACACCGGATGAGTCTTACCATGGACTGACTTACACAACCTCTTTCGGTAAAATGGCATATATAACCAAAGCCACTGCCCAACTGATGCGTGACTTAGGTAGTATCCAAAGCCCGCAGAATGCTTTCCTATTGAATTTAGGACTGGAAACGTTGCATCTCCGCATGCCTCAGCATTGTGGCAACGCACAGAAGGTGGCCGAATATCTTGCTAAGAATGACAAAGTAGCCTGGGTGAACTATTGCGGTCTTCCGGGAAACAAATACTACGAACTGGCCCAGAAATATATGCCGAACGGTTCCTGCGGCGTTATCTCTTTCGGACTGAAAGGCGGACGCGAAGTATCTATCAAATTCATGGATTCACTGCAACTGGCTGCTATCGTGACTCATGTGGCAGACGCCCGTACATGTGTACTGCATCCTGCCAGCCACACACACCGTCAACTGACTGATGAGCAGCTCATGGAAGCAGGTGTACGCCCGGACTTGATCCGCTTCTCGGTGGGTATAGAAAGTGCCGAAGACATTATTGCAGATATTGAACAGGCGCTGAACGCATAAGCCCATACATTACAATCTTATATAAAGAAAGAGACACGAAGCCAATTTGCTTCGTGTCTCTTTCTTTATAAGAGTAACCATTCATCAAAGTGATATTTTTGTATGATGTAAAGCAATATTACCACACCCATAGAATAGAGAAGATAAAAAGCCTATCCTACAACAAATTGATAATCAAAGACTTTACAAGTACATTTTCTCCCCGGAGCCGAACAGCCTCTTCCCCGGAGCCGAGCAACGTCCTCCCCGGAGCCGGGCAATACGTATGGCTTGCGGAAGGAAGGACATGTAAAACAATCTAACTCTTCATTCCGAGTAGTTGGTTACTGAGTTCAAAGCCATACAAAAATGAGCAAAACTCACCACAGAGTAGCACAGAGTTCCACAGAGTATTATTTATCTGATAAAACGCGGATTAACACAGATAAACACAGATTAAAAGACTGTAGTTATTTATCTTGGATTTGTTTCCCTTTGCGAAAATCTGCGTTAATTCTGCGTTTCAAGAAAGATTCAAAACTCCGTGCCCTCTGCGTACTCTGTGGTGAAATGCCATACAGAAATAAACACCTCATCCTGTCTTCGTTATCGGCAAACATTCATCAATATAGCGGATATCATCCACTTTAAAAAAACCTCGTAACAACGAATAAGCAAGTAACCGTTGCGTGGCATAGGAAGCGCCACGCAAACAGTTCTCATAAAGGATAGTGAGTATTTCTATCGCCAAACGGTCGGGATTAACATCAGCTACCAACACCCCGCAAGCCTTGCAAAGATTCAGCGCATCGGCCAGTTGCTGCAACCAGAAAGTCTTTTCACGTTCCAACATAGGTTGATAGTCGGGATCTCCTGCCAGATCAGACAACAATGTACTACCCTGACAATGTATCAGCGATGTATAAGCATCCATCGTACGGAAAAGAATCTCAGTACAGGAATACTCTTCTTGTTTCTGCCCGGTAAGCAACCGGTTGTGTTTCTCGGCAGCAAACTCTGCCAGGCAAATACGTACCAGGCAGACTTTGCTGGGAAAAAGCTGATAAAGCGTCCGTTTGGACATGCCCATGCCCTGAGCAATAATATCCATAGTCAAACGACTGACGCCGTGCAGAATCATCTCCTGCTTGGTATAATCAATTATTCGGCGACGAACAGTTTCGGGTTTCATTCCATTCCTCCTCTTCTTACATTCTTCCGCCACCAAGGGCCTGATACAATGTAATAACTCCCTGAATTTCAGTAAAACGGTTGGCTACCTGAGAAAGTTGTGCATTGAGCAATGTCTGCTGGGCAGTCAATACTTCCAGATACGTGGTATTGCCATGCTTCATCAACAAACGGGTGCTTCGGGCGGCATTTTCCAGTGAGGCAACCTGTTTAGTGAAATACTCCGATTTGTCACGGGCTGTCTGATATTGTACCAGTGCATTGTTAACCTCGCTACCTGCATTGAGCAACGTCTGTTCAAAGCTGAGACGTGCCTCCTCCTGCTGTGCCTTCGCTATTTTGAGCTGGGCGATATTCTGTCCCCGGTTGAACAACGGCTGCGTCAACGACGCAACTGCCGTAGCAATGAACTTGCCCGGATTGACAATCAGAGCACCTGCCGAGTTAGTCCATCCGGCACTACCACTCAACGTGATAGAGGGATAGAAAGCAGAACGCGCACTATTGGTTGTATAAAAAGCCTGTGCCAAAGCCTGTTCTGCACTGCGCACATCGGGACGGTTGGCAAGCATCTGAAGAGGTACACCAACGAAGAGGTCTTCGGGCAATTGCTGCCCTTCAAGCTTGCCGCGCCGAATGTTCTGAGGAACATCAAACAGCAACAGGGAAAGGGCATTCTCCACTTGATTGATCTGCTCTTTCAAATCAAGCAGCGATGTACGGATATTATAATAGGTAGCTTCGGTCTGCGCCAACCCTGCTTCGGTCACCATACCGGCTGCTTTCATAGCACGGGTAGCAGTCACACTCTCCGCCCAGGCAGCCTCGGTGGCTGTAGATATTTCAAGCTGGGCATCGAGCATCAGCAGGGTATAATAATTGTTGGCTACGGCCGACACCAGTTGGGTCTGCACAGCCTGTTCATACTCCCGGCTTTGAGCAAGAACCGCCTTTGCCCGGCGCTTGGCGTTGGTGATACGTCCGAAGAGATCAATCTCCCAGCTTGCAGAAACAGGCAATGTGTACGTCTGCGTAGCTTTCGCACCATCAAAACTACTCACCGTGCCTTGCGGAGAAAGAGAGAAAGAAGGCAGATAGGATAAACGGGCAGAAAGCAATGTAGCCTCAGCCTCTTTCACACGCAAATGGGCGGTTTGCAAATCAGTATTGCACACCAGGGCAGAGTCAATGAGCATCTGCAAGTGCGGGTCTGTAAATACCTTACGCCAGGAGAGATTTCCCAGATTGGCGGTATCGGTAGCGGACACAAGCGTATCAGTAGCCCCATAAAGCCCTTCGGGAACCTCCGTAGCAGGTTTGTATTTGGAATAAATGCCGCAACTACTCAGTATAAAAGTCGTTGCCACAGATAATAGAATTATCTTCTTCATATTTCTTTTCTTTTTAATAATTTGGTTAAGGTCATTCCTTACCGGCTTCTTGTTTTTCCCGGTCGCTCTTCACAATCTCTTCCTCAATCTGCCAATCGTGGGTAGGCTGAGGCTGTACCGGACGCAAACGTTCCTGTAACCACTGGAAGGCTATAAAGAGTGAAGGAACAATGAATAGCAACGCCAGTGTACCAACCACCATGCCACCTACCGTACCGGTTCCGAGTGAACGGTTACCATTGGCTCCTACTCCGGAAGCTACCATCAAAGGCAACAGACCGAAAACCATTGTAAGAACCGTCATCAGGATAGGACGGAAACGGGCTTTGGCTGCACTCAGTGCCGAAGCAATCAGTCCCATACCTGCCTTACGGCGCTCGGTTGCATATTCCGTCAGCAAGATCGCTGTCTTTGCCAACAGACCAATCAGCATGATAAGCCCCGTTTGCAAATAGATATTGTTCTCGAGTCCGAACATACGGGCAAAAAGGAAACTTCCCATGAGTCCGCAGGGCACACTCAGAAGTACGGCAAAAGGTACAATGAAACTCTCATAAAGTGCACTCAGGATGAGGTAAATCATGAGGAAACAGATAGCAAATATGATAATTGTAGTGCCACTCTGCTGGTTCTCTTCACGAGTGATACCTCCATAATCATAACCATAGCCTTTGGGCAATGAAGTGGCGGCAGTTTCCTGCACGGCACGAATTGCGTCACCGGTACTGTAACCTTCAGCAGGCATCGCATTTACCGCAATAGAGTTGTACATATTGAAGCGGCTCAGTGATTCGGCACCATACACGCGTGTCAATGTTACAAACTGGCTCAGCGGAGCCATTTCCCCATTCGCCATACGCACAAAAGTATTGTTCAGTGAAGTCTCATCCAGACGATATTCAGGATCGGCCTGTATCATTACCTTATATACTTTTGAGAACCGGTTGAAGTTGGACACATATTGCCCGCCATAATATCCCGACAAAGTGCTGAGTACCTGATCCGGCGTAATACCTGCACGTTTACATCTGGAAGCATCTACTTCTACCGACCATTGCGGATAACCTACATCAAATGTAGAATATGCCATTGCTATCTCAGGACGCTGGTTCAAAGCACCCAGATATTGCTGTGTGGTCTGGAAGAAAGTGTTTACATCACCTCCCTGTTTGTCCTGCATATGCAGTTCGAGTGCATTACCCATACCGTAACCCGGAATCATACCCGGAGAAATGGCAAATACTGTAGCATCCTTGATATCCGCCGTACAGCCATATACCCGACCGATAACAGCCTGTACATTATCTTCCTTGCCGGGGCGTTCGTCCCAGGGTTTCAACTTCAGAATCAGCATACCGAATGAACTTCCCTGCCCGGATAACAATCCGTAACCTGCCACCTTCTGCACATGTGCCACCTGCGGGATATCTTCCAGACGCTTCTCGATACGTTCAATGACCGTATTCGTAGTCTTGAGTGAACTACCGGCAGCAGTACTGACATTCACAAACACCACTCCCTGGTCTTCATCCGGTACCAACCCTGTCTTCGTGGTATTCATGAAGAACAGAAGCAAAGCCATCGAACAAGCCAGCAAAGACCATGTAAGCCATCTGCGTTTGATGAAAAACAATACGATGCCTTTATATTTATCTACCACCACATCAAAAGCTGCATTAAATGCACGGCGGAAACGGGAAGCAAAATTATTCTTCTGTGTTCCGTCCTCATTAATATAAGGTTTCAGCAACAGTGCACAAAGCGCCGGACTCAGCGTGAGGGCGTTGATAGCGGAAATACCCACAGCAACCGCCATTGTCAATCCGAATTGCGTATAGAAGGTTCCGGAGGTACCTCCCATAAAAGATACCGGAATAAATACCGCCATAAATACCAGTGAGGAAGTAATTACCGCATTACTGATACCTTTCATTGCATCTATACTTGCCATATAAGAAGATTTATACCCCACATCAAACCGGGCTTGCACCGCCTCGACCACCACAATGGCATCATCTACCACCGTACCGATGACCAATACCAAAGCAAACAGCGTGATCAGGTTGATACTGAAACCCGCCAGTGCCATAAAGGCAAACGTACCGATCAAAGAAACAATAATACCTACCAACGGAATCAGCGTGGAACGAATGTCCTGCAAGAAGACATACACCACCAGGATTACCAGAATAATAGCTTCAATCAGCGTCTTGACTACCTCATAAATAGAAGCATACAAGAAGTCATTGGAACTCATCAGCTGTGTAAGCTCTACCCCTTTCGGCAAATCTTTCCGGGCTTCCTCCAGAAATTTATCAATGTTATTGTTCACTTCGGTAGCATTAGAACCGGCTGTCTGAAATATCATGCAGGAAATACCATTATGTCCATCGGTAGTACCTTTGTAGGCATAGCTTTCCTGTCCCAATTCAAGGTCGGCAATATCTTTTAGTTTCAGTACTTCGCCGTCGTCCGTGGAGCGGATTACAATTTCACCAAACTCTTCGGGAGTAATGAGACGGCCTTTATACTTCATGGTATACTGGTAGGTTTCGTCGGAGTTCTCACCGAATGATCCGGTAGCCGATTCAATGTTCTGTTCGGCAAGTACAGAGGTTACATCACCCGGAATGAGTTTGTACTGTGCCATCACATCCGGTTTCATCCATACACGCAAGCTATATTCGCCGCCCATAATCATCATATCTCCTACTCCGGAGATACGGAGAATTTCAGGTTTCAGATTGATACTGATATAGTTGGAAAGGAAAGTCTCATCGTAAGAATCGTCTGGGCTATACAAAGAGAACATCTGCAAGATACTGGTCTGCCGCTTGGAGGTAGTAACTCCTACCTGGGTCACTTCCGCCGGAAGCTGGCCTGTAGCCTTAGAAACACGGTTCTGCACGTTTACTGCCGCCATGTCAGGATCGGTACCCTGTTTGAAGTAAACAGTGATGGAAACCGTACCGGCATTGGTAGCCGAAGAGGTCATGTAAGTCATATCTTCCACACCATTAATTGCTTCTTCCAGCGGAGAAATCACACTCTTTTGCAAAGTCTCTGCGCTGGCACCAAAATAACTGGTACTCACCATAATGGTGGGAGGAGCAATATCAGGATATTGTTCGACGGGCAACGTGAACAGTCCGATGATCCCGACAACGACAATCGTTATAGAGATGACAGCCGATAGAACCGGCCGTTCAATGAAAGTTCTTAAGTTCATTATTTTGTCTTTATTTCATTAATTACTTTGATGTGCCATGCAATGCGTCTTTCGGTTGAATTGGGGTACCCTCACGAAGTAATCCTACTCCTTCTGCTACAATCACCTCACCAGACTCTAACCCACTATCTACGATATATTCTTTCCCACCGTTCACACGGGTCACCTGCACGGGAGCCGATTGCGCCTTGCCGTCTACTACCTTATATACAAATACCTTATCCTGAATTTCATATGTAGCTGCCTGAGGAATAACAATAGCTCCTGATTTCTGCACAGGTACAATCACATTACCGGCACCACCGCTATGAAGCAACCCTCCCTCATTCGGGAATACGGCACGCAGACTAACAGTTCCCGTACTACGATCAATCACCCCACTAATCGTCTCAATTCTTCCCTTTTCCGAATAAGCAGATTTGTCGTTCAACAATAAATCAATAGCCGGCATCTGTTTCAGTGCCTCCTCTTTCGAACCATACTGCCTGATCAATCCTAACAACTGATTTTCGGTCATAGAGAAGTAAACATACATATCCGAATTGTCAGAAACGGTAGTCAACGCTTCCGGCAGGCTGGCACTAACCAACGCTCCTACACGATAAGGCAAAGTTCCCACAACTCCATCGGCAGGACTTTTCACTACCGTATAAGAAAGGTTATTACGGGCATTCACCTCCTGGGCCTTCACCTGTGCCAATTGTGCTTTGGCTGCCAGCAATGAGTTCTTTGCCGTGCTAAGATCGAATTCGGAAACTACATTCTGTCTGTAGAGTTCCTGCTTGCTGTCATACGTCAATTGTGCCGTTGCCAGTGTAGCCTTTGCTGCTTCCACATTGGCCAAAGCCGTCTGTAAAGCCGCTTCATAAGGCACCTGGTCTATGATAAACAATGCCTGCCCATTCTTTACCCGCTGACCTTCTGTGACACATACTTTAGTCAACGTACCACTCACTTGCGGATAAATCTCAATATCCTGCCGACCGCGAATTGTCGCCGAATATGTACTGAACAATACCCGGTCGGACGGTGATGCCGTCATCACCTCATATCCGCTTTCCATTTGTACTTGTGGTGCCTGCTTGCATCCTGCAACAGCCAAACAACATGATAGCATCACAATGTGCTTCATTCTACATACCTTTTTGCTCATAATACCCATTTAATTAATGTTCTCTACTATACAGTTGATCCTTCAACTGGTTGACTTATCTATTTTGTCGCGGCAAAGGTAGAACGTTTTCCTTGCAGAAAACTTTTCATACCATCCACAGTTTTGTTCATTTTCGGAACAACATATCTCTATTTTCAGTTAAAACTCCTATATTTGCCAGTGAAATAAAGAACAAAGTATGGAATATAAAAACCCGCTCACCGTCTCTCTGGAAAGATCTTTCATAGCCGGGACAGGCGATCTTGCTGCTTTTCACAACCGTTTGAACAAACTCGATTGCGCTGTCATTTTATTCTGTCGCAGCGGTTGGGCACAAATTACTATCGACCTTCGGAAATATGAGATAGTAAAAAACACCCAGATTGTTTTATTACCCGGAACCGTAATCAGCCTGGACGGAAAAAGTGATGACTTCAACCTTTCTTTTTTCGCTTCCTATGGCGAAATGTTTCGGGAAGCCTGTCTGCGGCTCGACCCGCCCTTCTTTCATTTTCTGAAAGAAAACCCTTGCTATACGCTCCCCGAAGATGCAACCAGAAGTATAAATGGGCTTATGGATGCCACTTCCGCCATCTACATTGACTACGAAAACCGTTTTCGTAATCAGATAGCCCGTAATCATTTGCAAAGTTTTCTACTTGATATTTACGATAAAACATACCGTTACTTTACTAAAAGTGAGATTGAAGGCAGCAATCGCCAGGATGAGATATTTGGTAAATTCGTTGCCATGGTACATGAACATTGCAGCTCACAGCGTGATGTAACCTTCTATGCCAACAAGCTTTGCATCTCTACCAAATACCTGACAGGAATCTGCCGGAGTGTGACAGGCAACTCTGCTAAAAAAATAATTGATAACTTCGCCATACTGGAAATAAAAGTATTACTCCAATCTTCTAAATTGAACATCCAGGAAATAGCCGATAAATTGGGATTTCCGGATCAGTCTTATTTGGGCAGGTACTTCAAACGGCATGAGGGAATGTCTCCGGCGGAATACCGGAATGGGAAAGGAAAATAAAGAGTTAGATAAATAGCTTCCATTCTAAACGGATAGTAGTTTCCATTTAGAATGGAAACTATTTTGCATTTACAATGGAAACCTTTATATTTGCCTGTATCTAAATGCAATATGTTATGATACAAAAAGATTTTCTACAGGAGATAATCCGCCAACAAAAAGAGATGCTGCAAATTAAAGAGAAAGGAATGCTTCGGAATGAGTTAAAGACTTTACCGGATATTGACAACTATGCTCTCATTGTATCTGGTGTTCGAAGATGTGGAAAGAGTACCCTTCTACATCAATTATTAAAACAGAAACACACAGAAGCTTTATATATTAACTTTGACGATCCACGATTATATGATTTTGAAATATCTGATTTCCAGAAGTTGGATATGATCATAGCAGAAGCAGGAAATCAAGTCTTGATGTTTGATGAGATACAAGTAGTTACAGGTTGGGAACGTTATGTCCGCCAAAAGTTAGACGAAAGTTTTAAGGTTTTCGTTACTGGTTCCAATGCATCTTTATTAAGTAAAGAGCTGGGAACCAGTTTAACAGGAAGACACTTAACTATAGAACTATTCCCTTTCTCATATGACGAATTTTGTCGTTTTAAAGATTTTGATCATAACGAAGATTCTATTAAAGAGTATATGCGTTTAGGTGGATTTCCTGAATACTTAAAAGCTCCTTTTGAAGAAATATTGGCAAATCTACTTGATGATATACTCATACGGGACATTTCTGTGCGATATGGTATAAAAGATACACGCGGATTAAAACGTTTAATGGTTTATCTGCTTTCAAACATAGGTAATCTGACATCTGCAAACAAGCTGAAGGAACCTTCCGGCATTAGCTCTACTACTACAATCCTGGAATATATTTCTCATCTGGAACAAAGTTATTTAATAAATTTAGTCCCCATGTTTGATTATTCATTAAAGAAACAAACGGTCAATCCTAAAAAAATCTATGCAATCGACATGGGGTTAGTAGCAGCTAACGTCAATAAAATAAAAGGAGAAGAAGGACATAAGTTAGAAAACATGGTTTATAACGCTTTACGATTAAAATATAAAGAAATATATTATCATAAAGGAAAAGGTGAATGTGACTTTATCACCATAGAAAAAGGAGCCATTACACAAGCTATTCAGGTTTGCCTGAAACTTGACATAGATAATCAGACACGTGAATTCAATGGACTAATAGATGCCATGAAAACATATCACCTCAATGAGGGTTACATCGTAACATTAAATCAGGAAGACGTTTTTCAAATAGAAGACCTGACTATTAAAGTCGTTTCAAGTTATAACTTTTTATAAGAATAAAACGCAGATTAACCATCGCTTGGCGTATCTCCCCGTGCGGGAAGCACTCTTAGCTAAACAAAAAGCAGCACTGAGTGTTAGTAGCAAAAATATCCACCTAACTAAACACTTTAACTATGATTAAATTAAAACTTGGTGTATTGCTTGCTATGCTGATAGCTTCTACCACCGCCTTTGCCGGCTATGCTCCTGCCCAAGTACAGGCAGCTTTAAAAAAGATGTACCCCACTGCCAAAGATATTGCCTGGTCACAGGATGACGGTTATTATTGTGCCGACTTCATGATGAACGGCCTTGAAAAGAATGTATGGTTCAATGCCCAGGCACAATGGGCCATGACCCAGACAGAACTGGTAAGTGTAGACCGCCTCTCTCCTGCCGTATACAATGCTTTTGCCGCCAGCGACTATGCGGACGGAATTGTTGAAGATGTCACCTACGTTGAATTCCCCAAATGGGAACCCATTATTGTTATTAAAGTGGGAAAAGCCAATATAGATATGAAATACCAGCTGTTTTATACCCCCAACGGTCAATTGTTGCGTACCCGGGATGTGAGCAATATGTATGATATACTGGGTCCGGGAACTTTCCTGTAAATTAAAGAACGAAGAATAAAAAATAAAAGACAGAGTATGAAGGTCGGAAAATGAATTAGAATATATATACGTAAAAGGCACAAAAGGAGGTACTATTTCTCTCTTTTTGTGCCTTTTTGTTATTAATTTAATAGAATTTATAACAGATAGACTACAGTTTCTAACTTTTATTCCTACATTTGCAGACAAATGATAACCTTTATAAAAACGCAGTATCATGGCTAAAATAACAAAAGAGGCCGCTTTGCTCTATCATTCACAGGGCAAACCCGGTAAAATTGAGGTAGTTCCTACCAAACCCTATAGTACACAAACCGACTTATCGCTTGCTTACTCTCCCGGTGTGGCAGAACCATGCCTCGAAATCGAAAAGAACCCGCAGGATGCATATAAATATACAGCCAAAGGAAACCTGGTAGCTGTAATCTCCAACGGTACAGCCGTACTCGGTCTGGGCGATATAGGTGCACTAAGTGGCAAACCGGTAATGGAAGGTAAGGGACTATTATTTAAAATCTATGCAGGTATCGATGTGTTCGATATTGAAGTAGACGAAAAAGACCCGGACAAGTTCATCGAAGCTGTAAAAGCAATTGCACCGACTTTTGGCGGCATCAACCTGGAGGATATCAAAGCGCCGGAGTGTTTTGAAATAGAACGCCGGTTAAAAGAAGAACTCGACATTCCTGTCATGCACGACGACCAGCACGGAACGGCTATTATCTCCAGCGCCGGACTGATCAATGCCCTGCAAGTAGCCGGAAAGAAAATTGAGAATGTGAAAATCGTTGTAAACGGTGCAGGTGCTTCTGCCGTATCGTGTACAAAACTATACGTATCACTCGGTGCACGCCTCGAAAACATCGTAATGGTGGATAGCAAAGGCGTTATCAGCAAAGCCCGTACCGACCTGAACGAACAGAAGAGATATTTTGCCACAGACCGTACCGACATTCATACACTGGCAGAAGCCATCAAAGGAGCAGATGTATTCCTCGGCCTGTCAAAAGGAAATGTACTTTCACAAGATATGGTACGCAGCATGGCTGCCTCTCCTATTGTGTTTGCACTTGCCAACCCGACGCCGGAGATTTCTTATGAAGATGCTATGGCTGCCCGCCCCGATGTATTAATGGCAACCGGACGTTCGGACTATCCGAACCAGATCAACAATGTGATTGGTTTCCCTTATATCTTCCGTGGTGCACTGGATACACAGGCCAAAGCCATTAACGAAGAAATGAAAATCGCTGCCGTACATGCTATTGCCAACCTGGCAAAACAACCCGTGCCCGATGTAGTAAACGAAGCTTACCATGTAAACAACTTCACCTTCGGACCGGAATATTTCATTCCGAAACCGGTAGACCCTCGTCTGATTACAGAAGTATCCATCGCTGTGGCCCGTGCTGCCATGGAAAGTGGTGTAGCCCGCAAAAATATCGAGGATTGGGACGCTTACAGAACGCATCTTCGCGAACTCATGGGACAAGAGTCACAGCTCACCCGCCAGCTTTATGATACGGCCCGCCGTAATCCGCAACGCGTCGTATTTGCCGAAGGTGGCCACCCCAATATGTTGAAAGCTGCCGTTGAAGCAAAAGCAGAAGGTATCTGCCATCCTATTATATTAGGTAACGAAGAACGTATCGAGAAACTGGCACATGAACTTGACCTGAGCCTGGAAGGTATCGAAATTGTCAACCTGCGCCACGACCGCGAAACAGAACGCCGCGAACGCTATGCAAAGATACTGGCAGAAAAGCGTGCCCGCGAAGGTGCTACGTATGACGAAGCAACAGATAAAATGTTTGAGCGTAACTACTTTGGTATGATGATGGTGGAAACCGGAGATGCAGACGCCTTTATCACCGGATTGTATACCAAATATAGCAATACAATCAAAGTAGCCAAAGAAGTAATCGGAATCCGTCCCGAATACAACCACTTCGGAACGATGCACATCCTGAATTCCAAGAAGGGAACCTACTTCCTGGCCGACACTTTGATCAACCGTCATCCGGATGCCTCAACCCTGATAGATATTGCGAAACTGGCAGATCAGACAGTGAGGTTCTTTAATCACACTCCGGTTATCGCTATGCTGAGCTACTCTAACTTTGGTTCCGATCAGGCAGGTAGTCCGCTGAAAGTACACGAGGCTGTAACATATATGCAGAAAGAGTACCCGGAACTGGCTATTGATG
The DNA here is from genome assembly GCF_019734355.1 of Bacteroides sp. K03. Classification (NCBI taxonomy): domain Bacteria; kingdom Pseudomonadati; phylum Bacteroidota; class Bacteroidia; order Bacteroidales; family Bacteroidaceae; genus Bacteroides; species Bacteroides sp. K03. The sequence goes on along the minus strand of NZ_JAASHC010000036.1, from coordinate 4,326 downwards.
GTGAAATGCAAGTAAACTTCGCCATGAATCGCGAACTTCGTGATGCTAAATACCCGTTCACCCGCCTCAATGGTAAGGATGTCAATACACTGGTATTCCCCAACCTCAGTTCTGCCAACTCCGGTTACAAACTGATCCAGGCAATGACTCCGGATACAGAACTGATTGGCCCTATCCAGATGGGATTGAACAAGCCTATCCACTTTACCGATATCGAAAGCTCCGTGCGCGATATTGTAAATATCACAGCCGTAGCGGTTATCGATGCGATTGTTGACAAGAAAAAAGCAGGGATATGAAACGCCCGTTATCCAAATCACAAATAGTTTGCATCATTCTGCTTTGGGTAGCGCTTTGTTACATAGTATTAGTATACGCCGAGCGTATTGACGGTCCAACAATACTTATGCTTATCATTTCGGCAGCATTAGTGTTCATTCCTGTCTACAAATCGCTCAAAAAGAATAAATAATATCTTTTTATTCCATATTTGCGGCATAAAATATCAAAATTGATATTTTATGCCGTTTTTCTTTATAAAATGTTTGCAAGTTCAATTTTTATGTTTACTTTTGCAACACCAAAAAGAGAGAAACAAGACAAAAGATAGTAAGACAGGTGATTTCCCTGCCAACTTGTTCTCATCATTCATTTGTCAACTTATAAACTCAACTAATAAAAAGAAAAAGAATTATGAATGCAGCTAAGGTATTAGAAGATTTGAAGAGAAGGTTTCCCAATGAACCGGAGTATCATCAGGCAGTAGAAGAAGTTCTTGCTACTATTGAAGAAGAATACAACAAACATCCTGAATTCGACAAAGCCAACCTGATTGAGCGTCTTTGCATTCCCGACAGAGTGTATCAATTCCGTGTAACTTGGGTAGACGATAAAGGTAATGTGCAGACCAACATGGGTTACCGTGTTCAGCACAACAACGCTATCGGCCCGTACAAAGGCGGTATCCGTTTCCATGCTTCAGTAAACCTTAGTATTCTTAAATTCCTTGCCTTCGAGCAAACATTCAAAAACTCACTGACTACATTGCCGATGGGTGGTGGTAAAGGTGGTTCTGATTTCTCTCCACGCGGAAAGTCAAACGCCGAAGTAATGCGTTTCGTACAGGCTTTCATGCTGGAATTGTGGCGTCACATCGGTCCTGAGACCGACGTACCGGCAGGTGACATCGGTGTAGGTGGCCGCGAAGTAGGTTTCATGTTCGGCATGTACAAGAAACTGGCTCACGAATTCACAGGAACATTCACAGGTAAAGGCCGCGAATTTGGTGGTTCACTGATTCGCCCGGAAGCTACCGGTTATGGTAACATCTACTTCCTGATGGAAATGCTGAAAAGGCAGGGTACCGATCTGAAAGGCAAAGTTTGTCTTATCTCAGGTTCTGGTAACGTAGCTCAGTATACAGCAGAAAAAGTATTGGAACTGGGTGGTAAAGTAGTTACGATGTCCGACTCTGATGGTTACATTTACGATCCGGACGGTATCGACCGCGCAAAATTGGATTACATCATGGAACTGAAGAACCTCTACCGTGGCCGTATCCGCGAATATGCCGAAACTTACGGTTGCAAATATGTAGAAGGAGCTAAACCTTGGGGTGAAAAATGCGATATCGCTCTGCCTTCTGCAACACAGAATGAGTTGAATGGTGACCATGCCCGTCAGTTGGTTGCAAACGGATGTATCGCAGTCAGCGAAGGTGCAAACATGCCTTCTACTCCGGAAGCTATCAAAGTATTCCAGGATGCAAAAATCCTGTATGCTCCGGGTAAAGCTGCCAATGCCGGTGGTGTATCCGTATCCGGCCTGGAAATGACTCAGAACTCTATCAAACTGAGTTGGAGCTCTGAAGAAGTAGATGAAAAACTGAAGAGCATCATGAAGAATATCCACGAAGCTTGTGTACAATACGGTACTGAAGCCGATGGTTATGTAAACTATGTGAAAGGTGCTAACGTAGCCGGATTCATGAAGGTTGCCAAAGCAATGATGGCTCAGGGTATATTATAATCAGCAACCCTTTTTTAAAAAGCTATAGTTAATATGAAAAGCCGCTTCTTTACGAGGGAGCGGCTTTTTCATGTTATAAATTACATCTATTGTTATGTACCACTACATATATTGTTATGCAACGTCACAACTATTGTTATTCATCATTAGATGTAGAAGCCTCAGCCCTTCTCTTCATCCGGAAGGAGGAAATTAACTTCTTTATTTTTGGCTATCCACTCTATCCGCCTGCTTGTTTCATTTAACAGATCCGCAATATCCTCTTCATCAAAACTCTTCGGGAGTATTATAGGCACCCTTTTGACATCTTTATCTCCTTCAAAAACAATAATTTTAACTTCATCCGAAGTATCACAGGAGATGATAGCATCATACTCTTTCAATAAGTTAGCCAGTTTTCTTAATAACGTAGACTCTTTAGTTGTCAATAACTTAATCATTTCACCTCCTATTTTAATCATTCTTGAATTTACAAATTAAATGTAAAAAAACTACACCAGCAAATATAAATACATTCAATTTATTTCATTTTGAGCAAAGTGACATTCATTTTATTCATTCTATTCGTTTTTTTCGTATATTTGCTTCGGATGAAACTTTTTGCTGATAGTAATTGTTGAAAAACTAAAAAAACATGGAAACAGAAGAATTACAGAACCTGAATGTCCATCATGGACATAATATAAGACGCACCCGCATTGAAAAAGGGATCAAACAGGATGCCATGTCTGAGCTTGTACATCTGTCACAACCGGCTATTTCGAGATACGAAAGAACCAAAACGATTGATGATGAAATACTGCAAAGATTTGCCAGAGCACTGAATGTACCGGTAGAATATCTGAAAACGCTGGAAGAAGATGCGCCATCAGTGGTATTTGAAAGTATAACAAATGATGTACATGATAATAAAGAGGGAGTAACTGTTCCGACAGGTTATTCAAATAATCTAAAAAATGCTTTTAATCCTATCGACAAAATCACCGAACTTTATGAACGCTTACTAAAAGAGAAAGATGAAAAATACGCCGCGCTTGAGCAACGTATTCAAAATCTGGAAAAGCAGAAGTAAGTTATAGATGCACTACCCGTTAGCCGGATTAATTTTATACTGAATAATAACGAATCAAACTCACATAAAGATGATGGTGCAGTCTATATATTATCTGCAAGATGTGCTTAGGTCTTCTAAAGAGTAAAAATATGAACTTTGAATCTTTAGTTAATCACATCGGTGCCATTCAGAATACCTTGCAAGCACAAGCTGCACATTCTGTAAATCTTGCACTAACTTCCCGCAATTGGTTAATGGGATGCTACATTGTTGAGTTTGAACAGCATGGCGAAGACCGTGCAACCTACGGTGAGCAACTTTTAAAGAATTTAGAAAAGCGATTAAACACCAAAGGGTTAAATGAGCGTAGATTCCGGGAATTCAGACGTTTGTATCTAATTTATCCGCAATTAAAAGAAGAAGTCTTAGGATATGTTATGTCAAACCCGGAAATCCGTTGGTCACTGACTACAGAATTCGCTACCCCAATTCGGCAGATGGCATCCGCCAAATATGAAAATGAGATTCGGCGGATGACATCCGCCGAATTGATGGATATACATAAATGGATGATTCCAGCTGATAAGCTATTCAATAAACTTACTTACTCTAACCTGTCTTTAATATCAGCTATTGACAATCCCGTCAAACGTGCTTTTTATGAAATGGAAACAATTCGTAGATAAATGCCATGTAATAGTGGAATTGAAAATTGACAAATTCCACCATGAATATGCATCCCAGCTGAATATGTATCTCAACTACTTCAAAGCAGAAATAATGCAACCTGATGATAACCCTCCAATTGGTATCTTATTGTGCACGGAAAAAGGAGACACTTTAGTCCGTTATGCAACAGCAGGTTTAGACCCCAATATTTTTGTGCAAAAATACAAAGTCCAGCTACCTAGTGAAGAAGAGATTAAAGATTTCATTTCCAAAGGTATCTAAAGTCGTATATAACCTATATACCAATAACAACCAATAGAAATTGCCTGCATTCTTATAGATGCACTACCCGTTAGCCGGATTAATTTTATACTGAATAATAACGAATCAAACTACTATAGAATTCGTAATTCAGCAAGTTAGAATCACACCTATAACAATCTGATAATCAACACTTACAAGAATGTACACTTTTGTATAATAAGAATGTACATTCTTGTGGTTCTTCTTCAATTTAGTTGAACCGTGTTTGATAAGTCACTTTTGCAAAGTAGGCTCTATGGGATTCAAAATCA
>NZ_JAASHC010000035.1:0-59179 GCF_019734355.1 Bacteroides sp. K03 | reverse complement strand
CATATCTTTCGTAGTTAACATTTATTAAAGCAATATTCTGCGGAAACATTTGGTTTTAATAGAGTATACGAGGAACGGGTCGTTTCTCTACGATAAACGGAGCGATTCTCTACGATAAATAGGGGCATCATCGTAGAGGAGTTTGCTGGTAGTTTATAAGATATGACAAAGGAATTTAAGCGGAAGAAAAGGGGGAATGTTATTTTGTAATAATAGAGGAAAGTAGAGAGTTCTCGGATATTTAAAATTATTTAGTCGTATTGAGAAATATTTCTCAATACGACTAAATAATTGTTTTGATAGAATAAGGAACAATTGTTCCTTTAAAGTACTTTAGATTAAACTTAGTAACGTAAAGTACTAAAGTATCTTCTTTAATCGATTTAGAAACTCTGTTGCTTCTTCCATACTGAGGCAGAGAGGTGGCAGGAGGCGAATAACATTTGTACCACTTACCCCAGTGAATACTTTTTGTTCTTTCAGCAATTTTGTACGTAGTTCTTTGATCGGAGTTTCAAATTCCATACCAATCATTAATCCTTCACCGCGTACTTCTTTAATTTGCGGGAACTTCTTTAACTCTTCTATCAGATAAGTACCTACTGTAGCAGCATTTTCTATCAGTTGTTCTTGTTCTATAACATCCAATACGGCAAGTGCAGCGGCACAAGCAAGGTGGTTACCTCCGAAAGTGGTACCTAACATACCGTAAACCGGTGTAAACATCGGGCTGATAAGTACTCCTGCCATAGGAAAACCATTGGCAATACCTTTGGCTACAGTAATGATATCGGGTTTGATACCTGTATATTGATGAGCAAAGAATTTACCGCTACGTCCATAGCCACTTTGAATTTCATCCAGAATAAGTATCGTACCATTCTCGGTACATGCTTTGCGAAGTTCCTGCATGAATTCTGTAGTAGGTAGCTTGATTCCGCCTACTCCCTGGATACCTTCGATAATAACGGCACAAACGTCACCTTTAGCCAGTTCGGCTTTCATTGCTTCCGTATCATTCAATGGGAGATAGGTTACATGTTCATTGGCATTGATTGGAGCAATGATTTTTGGATTGTCCGTAGCTTCTACTGCTAATGAAGTACGTCCGTGAAAAGCTTTGCTGAAAGAGATTACTTTTGTTCTTCCATTGTGAAATGAAGCCAGTTTAAGGGCATTTTCATTCGCTTCTGCTCCACTATTAATAAGGAAAAGCGAATAATCATCATAACCTGAAGTCTTTCCCAAACGTGCTGCTACTTCTTGTTGTAGCTTGTTGATCACTGAGTTTGAATAGAAGCCAAGTTTTGCAACCTGATTGCTAATCATTTCAACATAGTGCGGATGAGCATGCCCGATGGAAATAACGGCATGCCCCCCATAAAGGTCGAGATATTCTGTACCGTTTTCGTCCCATACATGGCAGCCTTTTCCTTTGACTATATTTATATCGAAAAGAGGATATACATCGAATAAATTCATCATGATATTTACAATTTTACGATTTACAATTTACGATTGAAGTTACTTTTATTGATTTACGATTTACAATTGAAGTAACCCCAATCGTCTAATTGTAAATCGTCCAATCGTCAATCTAAAAGGCCGATGGTTTTAGTCGGAGACCTACCGTTTCTTCGAGATTAAACATTAGATTCATGTTGTGGACAGCTTGCCCACTGGCACCTTTCAGTAAGTTGTCGATACAGGAGATGATGAGTAGCTTATCACCGTGTTTCTCCAGATGTATCAGACACTTGTTGGTGTTGACAACCTGCTTCAAATCGATATTCTTTTCTACGATGTGCACAAAAGAGTCTTTGGCATAATACTCCTCATACATGCGTACGATCTCTTCCAGAGCAACTTTTGTTTTTACGACAATTGTAGTGAAGATGCCGCGTGGAAAATCTCCCCGGTAAGGGATGAAATCTATCTCTGATGCAAAACTATTTTGCAGCTGCTTCAGTGACTGTTTGATTTCAGGCACATGCTGATGATCAAAAGCCTTGTATACGCTCATATTGTTATTGCGCCAACTGAAATGGCTGGTTGCACCGGGTTTTACTCCGGCTCCTGTGCTTCCGGTTATGGCATTCACCATGATGTCGTCATTCAGCATCAAATGTTTGGCAAGTGGAAGCAGTCCTAACTGAATGCAAGTTGCGAAACAGCCGGGATTGGCTACATGCTTGGCAGAACAAGTGGCGCGCCGATTCAGTTCGGGTAATCCGTAGATAAAGTCATGATCCGGAGAAGCAATGCGATAATCCATAGAGAGATCGATGATTTTCAATTCTTCCGGGAGGTTGTGGCTCTCTATAAATTTTTTGGTATCGCCATGAGCAGTGCAAAAGAAAAGTACATCAATGTCATCCAATGGAAGTTCGTCTGTAAAAGTCAGATCGCACTCTCCGTAAAGTCCTTCGTGTACGTCGGTTATTTTATTTCCGGCGTTACTACTACTATTAATGAATACAATTTCGGCTTCAGGATGATTCAGAAGCAGGCGTATTAATTCACCTGCGGTATATCCGGCTCCGCCTATTATTCCTACTTTAATCATTTGAATATCTGTTTTTTTCTTCGGGAATGATAATCCACATTAAAATATATACAGGGACACCGGCAAATGCGGTGAATATTGTTAATATAGCATAGGCGATGCGTACGAGAGAGGTATCCAATCCGAAGAATTGGGCCAACCCGCCGCAAACACCTGCAAGCATTCTATCACTACGTGAGCGTGTAAGTTTACGTTCGTTACTCATCAGGGACTAAATTTCTTCGTCCTTATGGTTTGCGTAATAAACGCGTAGTGGGGTGGAAGTTACTTTTATGAAACCTTTTGCATCTTCGGCTGTCCAGCCTTTTTGCATTTCACCGTACTCACCAAACTTTGTTTTTACAAGATCATCTTCAGATTCTACTCCGATGGTAGAGAAAGAGAGCGGACGGAGTTCAAGGATAGCCGTACCGTTCACATTGCGTTGTGATTCCTGTAGCATAGCTTCAATATCTCTCATCACAGGTTCCAGATACTGGCTTTCATGAAGGAACATGCCATACCAGTTGGCTACCTGATCTTTCCAGTATTGTTGCCATTTGCTCAATGTATATTTTTCAAGGAAACGATGAGCACCGATGATCAGCATAGGAGCGGCAGCTTCAAAACCAACACGGCCTTTAATACCGATGATTGTGTCGCCAACGTGCATGTCACGTCCAATACCATAAGCGGCACCAATTTCTTCCACTTTCTGAATAGCGGCAATCTTGTCTTCAAATACTTCTCCGTTTACGGCATGAAGTTCTCCTTGTTTGAATTCAAGGCGTAACTGTTCGCTACCTTCTTTTTCAACTTGCTTCAGGTAAGCTGTTTCGGGCAATCCTTGTGCAGAATCCAGTATCTCACCACCACAGATGGAGGTTCCCCATAGGCCTACGTTATAAGAGTATTTGAGTTTTGTAAAATCGGCACTGAAACCATTTTTGTTTAGATAGTCAATCTCTTCCTGACGGCTCAATGCCATATCACGGGTTAGTGTAATGATTTCCACACCCGGTGCAAGTACCAAGAAAGTCATATCAAAACGAATCTGATCGTTTCCGGCTCCGGTAGAACCATGAGCGATAGCATCCGCACCGATTTCATTTGCATAACGAGCAATGGCAAGTGCCTGGAAAATACGCTCTGAACTGACAGAGATGGGATAAGTACCATTACGCAATACATTTCCGAATATCATGTATTTTAAGCTCTTTTCATAGTACTCTTGTGTTACGTCGAGTGTAACATATTTCACAGCACCCAATTTATAGGCGTTTTCTTCATTCTGTTTCAGTTGTTCGTCACTGAAACCTCCTGTATTGGCACATGCTGCATATACTTCATAGCCTTTTTCTTTGGCCAGGTACATTACAGTATATGAGGTATCCAATCCTCCGCTGAATGCAACTACCACTTTCTTTTTCTGTTCCATGATATATCTCCTTATTTATATAATATCTTCTTTATGTTTTTCGGGGTCGTAAAGCATAGCTGTACAGATGCAGAACTTACGGTTTTTTGCCACCAGTATGTCATGATTGATACAACCTTCGCAACCGCGCCAAAATGATTCATCATCAGTCAGCTCGTTGAATGTTACAGGTACATAACCAAGTTCTGTATTCATTTTCATTACAGCAGCACCGCTGGTCAGACTGAATATCTTAGCCCATGGCCAACGTAAGCGAGCCAGTTTGAAAGAGGCTTGTTTGATACGTTTTGCCAGTCCCAATCCACGGTAGTCGGGATGTACAATAAGGCCTGACGTTGCTACATATTGTTTGTTACCCCATGACTCAATATAAGTAAAGCCTGCAAATTTTTCTCCTTCAAGGGCGATAATAGCTTTGCCTTCCTTCATTTTGGTAGCAACATATTCATGTGTACGTTCTGCAATCCCTGTTCCGCGCACTTTCGCTGCGTTTTTAATTGTCTCCAAAATAGTGTCAACGTAAACCTCATGTGAGGCGTCGGCTACCATCACATCTATTTTTTGAGTCTCCATTTCTTTAATTCGTGTGTCGAGTATATTGTTATATGATTATTGTATATTCGGGAAGATGAGCGACAAAAAGTTCTGCACCATTTTAGGTTCAGCTCCTTCACGCAGTACTAACATGATAGTATCATCTCCTGCAATGGTACCTAAAATATCTCCGAACTCACGGTTATCAATGTCATAAGCCATACTGCTGGCATATCCGGGACGTGTTTTGATAACAGCAATATTGCCAGAGAACTGTAGGGAAATGAAACCATTGTTCATTAACATCTCAGTGGCACTTTGGTCACCTACGCGTTTATACATGATGTCATTGGGCAATACATACACATATTTACCATTCATGCTGGCTGCCTTGGCTACCTTTAATTGTTTCAGGTCGCGAGAAAGAGTAGCCTGAGTCAATTCAAAACCTTCAGCGGCAAGTGCTTGCAGAAGTTCTTCCTGTGACCCTACCTCTTTGCTCGAGATAATCATTTTAATAGCATCTAATCGGTTTGCTTTCTTTTTCATCTTGTATAATTATTCTAAGAATGGCGCAAAAGTATGCAATATTTTGGAGATTTGATGCATAAAACCAAACTTTTTTATTCTTTTTATACATGAAAGCAGAATTTATTCAAAAATGGTTTTAATAAACACTGGAAGGGAGGGGGGAGTATAGCGATATAACTAATATAGAAGATTGCAAAGTTGTCTTAGGCTTCTTGGAAACAGCTTCTATATTTTCAATTTTATTGAATTATTGATTAGGGATATATACGATGTGTCGTCAAATCAAAAAAAATCCCGACCGAAAAACAAAAGGTGTCATTGAAACACATCTTAACATAAAACAAAAATGATTTTGAGTGCAAAATAAAGCCTGTTTGATTGAGTGGAAAATATCTTGGATTTTAATCGTCTTCATTTTCTTGCCAAATATCCATAGGAACTCCATATTTTTCTAGTGCAAATTCTTTACATGATAAACTGTCGTCCTGTAAGTAATCCGCAATGCATTTACCTTTTTCAAAAACATATAAATATGTACCTATTTCTGGAAAATCATTTTTGATTATAAATTTCATGTTATTATAAATAGCTTTCATGTTTTTTGATCTTATTAAATTTATTGAGGGTATATACGATGAGTTCCTGGTATTGCATTTTTCTATTTTTAAAGATTTCTAAATGAATATGGGGAGCATCCCCATGTGGAGTTGATATCAAAACGTATTTTTCTTAATCTGTCTTTCGATATGAAAACATAACCCGTTAACTCTCTCTGACTTCCAAAGATAAGATTTTTTCTTTTCAATTGATTTCATTTGAAAGAAAAAAAGCAGGAGTTTGTCAGATTGTATGGCCGATTTGTCTGATCGGATGGTACTTTTGAAGTTGCAATGTCCAATCGTGCAGGTCCTCCCGCTTGTAACGTTCGGTGGAACAAACCCTTTTATGCCCGGCCATGTATTGCACCTGACGGATGTGGTACTTCTTCAGCCAGTTCATAATGACCGACGAACGGATGTGCCTTGGATTGCGGATTTCAGGATGCTGTTGTTTAAGCCTGGTTACAAGAGTTGATACCAGATCAAAGAACCGTTCTGTGGTTTCCTGTTTTTCATTCAGCTGAGCCTTGTATGGGTCATGTAGTGGTTAATAGAGAGTATCTGAACAGATTCCAGTCTGAACGTTTTTACCGCATTATTCCTCGATGTTGCAATGTAAACAATGCCTTCCCTCAGGTTGATGTCTTTGACCGTCAATCGTTCCAGATCACCGCTGTCTAATCCCTGGAAGACCATCAGCCCTAACATTACACTGTTCCGTTGGTACAGAAGTTTCTTATACGGATGACCCGGTTCTTTAGCCAGGAAGGTTTTGTAGATATCCTGCAGGGTTTCTTCCTCCATGGGTAGGAATAGAAGACCATACTGCCTGTCCTGCAGGCGTATTCCTAAAATACAGCAAAAAATCCCGTTAGCCACTTTTAGACCAACGGGATTTAAACTATTCAATCAGTTTTGGGCAGACCAAAACACAAACTTGCTACTTTTCTCAATATATTGAGAGAAAATAATTCGATAAAGAAATAAACCACAATACTAATGTTACAATCAAAAACAATTTAATTCCAATCATATTCTTGAACAGAAGTAGTGCTATATAAGCTCCAATAATCCCAAGCAAAGCGTTTATCAATAAGACCCAATTCGGATACATAAACAAAAACAATTTGTCAGTGAAATTATATGTAAAAAGCAAATAGAGAGATTTGAAAAATAACAGTACATTAATACATATTGTTATCAATCCGAGTATCTTATTTGTTTTATATCTTTCCATAATCTACCAATTGGAGGTTGCATTTCTGTATTCTTCTTCACTATTATATGTCTGAAAAGAGACATTATTGTTTTTATCTCTAGACACAGTCATATAATGAGTAGTAGTTTCCTTTCTTGTCTTATCAGGTACTCTTAAACCCAGAAAATTTTTCTTGTAACTCTCAACAATTGTGGTGGTTTTTGTATAACTAAAACCGTAACTTGTTTTATCGGAATTATTGCCTAGTGTAGCAAAGTCTGATATTTTTTCATTTCCTCCAAATTGGTGGAAATTTCCTTTTATGTAACCATATTGTTCTCTCAATGGTGACAATGAGTAGGTACTTCGCAAATAATTTCCAAAACTTACAGCACGAGGTTCTACAAGATCTCTACTATACCCCGCATTGGCCGAATTATTAATAACATATAGAGCTTGTACAGCACAGATGTTTGCATAATGTTGATAAGCCGTTAAATCAGAAGGAGAATAGCGCAAAACTAAATTGCTGTTTTCTTCTATAAAATGATCATAGCCATAACGGGAAATGTAATAAGCAGACAAGTCATTGAGAATATGGGCAATAGTCTGTTTCATAGTCCGTGGATTCAGATAAATACCTGTCTGTATAGCTTTGGATTTAATGAAACCGCTATTCATATAGAAATCATCTGTGACAACAGCACCTTGAGTTAGCTCTATGTTATACCAACGGTTTTGCTTGTCTTGGAATTTTATAAAAGAGTGGCTCGGTGAAAAACACCAGAAAGCTTCTGTTTCCAACTCTTCGGCAAGAATCAAAAACAATAAAGGCATGGAATGGCACTGTCCAGTGTTTTGGGCTAAAAGCTTTGATACCATGTAATTACTGGTGTTAACATCTGCGCGATAATCTTCAAAGTCATATTTCATCGGGTGATGAATGATTGTTTTTTCACTACCGGGTTCTTTGACTTCGATAACTTCCGACAGAATACGAAAGATCATCATTAATTTTGCTAACCCGTCATTCTTATCTAATTTTTCTTCCTGCATTTTCAGCAGACAAATGTGTTTTAGATTCTGAATGGCTGCATCAAACTCTTATATTTCATTTTATTCCCGAAAAAAGCGTTTTCCGTCACGAATACGGCTCTTTTCAGACTCATCTCCTTTTTGCCTTCAAGCATTTCAAGTATCTCTTCACGGGCACTTTGAAAACATTCTGAACCGGGAACTGAGGAAAAATCCGGTAAAGGGATCGAGTTGGATTTCATGTATTTCTGAATAGCATATTTGCGGTTGATGGCTGCTCTTCTACGTTCGTTTTCTTTTACCTCACGTATGATGGCCTCATTTTGCCTTTGAATCAAGGCATCACAGGAAGATGATATGCCAGGTGTCTTTTGGGGAGAAGTTTGGTGGAAGTTATCGAAACGACCTATTTCTGCCGGTTGAGGAATTGATATCACTGGAACTTGGGCAAACAAAGAATTTGCTCGGAGTATTGGGATTAATATTATACTCCAATAAATTATTTTATGTAAAACCACCTTAATCATAGCATTTGTTTTAAGGATTTTTCAAAGGTAACTTTATTTACTTAGATTTCTTATGGCCTTTAACTTTTTTTGTATTTTAAATAAAGCCTATCGGTTGATTTATAGAAAAATGAATATGTAGTAGAGATATTCTACGGACAAGTAATTTTTGAGATGAAACGACAAAAAGGTTAAGATTACAGTCAAAAAACAGATCAATACTTTGGATGATTCTGCCTATTTTTGCATCATCAATAAATCCATTAATTTTCTTAAACTATCAAAAGCACATGAAAAAGCAGTTTTGGTACTTTATACTTCTATTCTTATATGTTGTTTCGTTTCCGGTACAAGGTAAAGTAACGCTTCCTTCTATTTTCTCAGACAATATGGTGTTGCAACAAAAAACTCAGGTGAATATCTGGGGAAAAGCCCGTCCGGGTGAACAGGTGACTGTTTCTCCTTCTTGGGATAAAAGAAATTATGCGGTGCAGACATCTGCTGACGGACATTGGAAGCTACAGTTGAAAACTCCTGGGGTGATGGATAATCAGACACTGATTGTAAAAGGAGAAAACACGATTATCATACATAATATATTAATAGGTGAAGTATGGCTTTGTACGGGACAGTCTAATATGGAGTTTCCGGTGGCACGTGATCCTAAAGTTAAATGGAAAACGGGGATGATAAATGAAGCGGAAGAGATGAAAGATGCTGATTATCCTTCTATTCGACTTTTTCATGTAGAGCACCAACTTGCGCCTGAGGATGAAAAAGAGGATTGTGTAGGGCAGTGGGTGATTTGTAATCCGGAGAATTTAAAAGATTTCTCGGCTGTTGGATTCACATTCGGGCGTAAACTTTATAAAGAATTACAAATTCCGGTTGGGTTGATCCAGTCTACCTGGGGAGGTACACATGCTGAGTCATGGACGAAGATGGAGGTTATGAAAAATAACCCATTATATTCTGATGTTCTGGAAGATTTTGCTGTGCAAAACGTGAAACGTGAAAAAGATAAATGTAAAGTACCGGCTACCTTGTGGAATGGTATGATTGCTCCGATTCTGGGTTATACAATAAAAGGGAATATCTGGTATCAGGGAGAATCTAATTCCATTCGTTATGAAAAGTATCAGGAGGTATTTACAAACCTTATCAATAGTTGGCGTAAGGAATGGGGACAGGCCGATATGCCTTTCTATTTTGTGCAGATTGCTCCACATTATAAACAACCTGCTGGCATTCGTGAAGCACAATTGAATACCTGGCAGAGTGGTTTACGCAATGTGGGTATGGCGGTAATTACAGATGCTGCTGATTCTATCGATATTCATCCGCGTAATAAAAAGGTGACAGGGGAACGTCTGGCAGCTTGGGCTTTGGCTAAACAATATGGTAAAAAGGGGGCTTATTCCGGTCCGCTTTATAAGAATATGAAAGTGAAAGAGGGAAAAGTTACACTTACTTTTGATTATGCAGAAAGTGGATTGCAGACCCCTGATGATACCCCTGTAAAAGGCTTCTTTATTTCAGGTCCAGATGCTCGTTTTTATCCGGCAACGGCAATGATCCAGGGGAATAAGGTAGAACTCTATGCTCCTGAGGTTCCTCAGCCTACAGCCGTGCGTTATGGTTACGGAAACTTTTTCCGTGTGAATCTTTATAATAAAGCCGGTTTCCCGGCCATACCTTTCCGTACGGATCATTTTGCTCCGGATACGTATGCCCGCTGGTTTGCTGATTCTGAGATGCGCCGGTTTCCGAAGGCTTATCAACTGGATCATGGAAAGCGTTTGTTTTTTGGCTATGCACAAGGAGTAGGTTGTTGCGCTATGCTAAGGATGTGGAAACAGACAGGTGAGAAGCGTTATTTTGATTATGTAGAGGCATGGGCGGATTCGCTGATAAATGAAACAGGGCAAATCCATCTGTATGATGTGTCCACCTACAACATTGATTATATTAATTCGGGTAAAGTGCTATTTGATCTTTATCGTGAGACGGGTAAGGAAAAGTATAAAATGGCAATGGACCTTTTAATAAAACAGTTGAAGAACCATCCCCGTACACTGGAGGGTGCATATTGGCATAAATTGATTTATCAGCACCAAATATGGTTGGATGGTTTGTATATGGCTTCACCTTTTCTGGCACAATATGGGGCGGAGTTCAATCAACCGATGTGGATAGATGAGGCAGTGAAACAATTTACACTTTGTCACAAGCATACTTATGATGCTAAAACGGGTTTGTATCATCATGCTTGGGACGAGAGTAAAAGCCAGCGTTGGGCAGATCCGGAAACGGGACATTCACCTAACTTCTGGGGGCGCAGTATCGGCTGGTGGTTTATGGCTTTGGTGGATGCTCTGGACTATATTCCGGAGAATCATCCCGGACGTGCCGATATGATAAGCTGGATACAAGGGCTTGCCGATACACTTCCTAAATACCAGGATAAGGCCGGCTTGTGGTACCAGGTGATTGATCAGCCGAAGCGTGAAGGCAATTTCCCGGAAGCATCTGTAACTTCACAGTGTATGTATGCTTATGCAAAAGCGGTAAATAAAGGATATATTGATGCGAAATACAGAGAGGTAGCGGAGAAAGCTTTTAAGGGATTGAAAGACAAACTGCTTATTGAGAATCCTGATGGTACACTTACGTTGACGCGTTGTTGTCAGGTAGGTGGTCTGGGAGGACATCCGTACCGGGATGGTAGTTTTGAATATTATATCGGTGAGAAAATGCGTGATAACGATGCCAAAGCTACGGGTCCTTTTATCATGGGATGTATCGAACTGGGAGAGTAGGTGATAAAAATAATGATGAGTACTGATTTAAAATTAGTATAAATAATACCCGCTAAATAATCATTTAATTGTGATGCATTACTTAGGATGATGGATAAAAAAATAAGAATAGTGTTACTGGCTTGGTTATTGTGCCCTTTTGCAGCGGCACAAACAATAAGTTGGCCGGAGATAACCACTGAATCGAAACCTGCTGCCCGTTGGTGGTGGATGGGAAGCGCCGTAGATAAAGAAAATCTGACTCATAATCTGAATGCTTATGCGAAAGCGGGAATGGGAACGATGGAGATAACTCCTATCTATGGAGTAAAAGGAAATGATGAAAATGATATTCCATTTCTTTCTTCTCATTGGATGGAGATGCTGCAATATACTGAGGGTGAAGCGAATCGCCTGGGTATGCAGATTGATATGAATACTGGTACCGGGTGGCCTTTCGGAGGCCCGGAGGTAACCATAGAAGACGCTGCCTGCAAGCTTTTCGTATCGGAATATACATTGCAGGGTGGTGAACAACTGAAAGAGAAAATAGAAGTTGCTGACGAGAAGCAACGTGCCTATGCTAAGTTAAGCCGTTTGATGGCTTTTTCTGATAAAGGGAAATGCATAAACCTGACGTCTAAAGTGAAAGACGGTATTTTGCAATGGAAAGCTCCCAAAGGAAACTGGCAATTGATAGCTGCCTTTTGCGGAAAGACATTCCAGAAAGTGAAGCGCGCTGCTCCCGGAGGAGAGGGATACGTGATGGATCATTTGTCCGGCCGGGCTGTGAAAAATTATCTGAATCGTTTTGAACGTGCCTTTGAAGCATCAGGAGCACCTTATCCGCATAACTTCTTCAATGATTCTTACGAAGTCTATAAGGCAGATTGGACTGAAAATCTTTTTGACGAATTTGCCACACGCCGCGGATATAAACTGGAAGAACATCTTCCGGAATTTTTGTCGGATAAACGTACGGATATGGTTTCCCGGATTATTTCCGACTACCGGGAGACGATTGCCGAATTACTTTTAGAGAACTTTACCCGACAATGGACAGAATGGGCGCATTCACACGGTTCCAAAACACGTAATCAAGCACATGGCTCACCTGGTAATCTGATAGATCTGTATACTACTGTAGATGTTCCCGAATGCGAGGGCTTCGGAATTTCTGATTTTGGAATCCGTGGTTTACGCCGTGATTCATTAACACGTCCTAACGATTCAGACTTGTCGATGCTGAAATATGCTTCTTCGGCTGCTCATATTGCCGGTAAACCATTTACTTCGTCTGAAACATTCACCTGGCTGACGGAACATTTTCGTACGTCGCTTTCTCAGTGTAAGCCCGATATTGATCTGATGTTTATCTCAGGGGTAAATCACACCTATTTTCATGGGACCACTTATTCGCCTGTTGAGGCTGTATGGCCGGGATGGAAGTTCTATGCTTCCGTTGATATGAGCCCTACAAATAATATCTGGCGGGATGCTCCGGCATTTTTTGATTATATAACCCGTTGTCAGAGCTTTCTGCAGATGGGGAAATCTGATAATGATTTTCTGGTATATCTGCCTGTATATGATATGTGGCAGGAGCAGGACGGACGTCTCTTGATGTTTGATATTCATAAAATGGCAAAGCGTGCGCCCCGTTTTATCGATGCAGTTCATCGTATTTATAATGCAGGTTATGATTTGGATTATATTTCCGATAATTTCATACGCTGTCTTACTTGTATGGGTGGGAAATTAGTTACCTCCGGAGGTACCGTGTATCAGGCGTTACTCATTCCGGGCGCGAGACTGATGCCGGATGATGTACTTGCCAAATTATTCCGGTTGGCAGATGAGGGAGCTACTATTGTATTTCTGGAACAATATCCGGAAGATGTTCCAGGATATGACCGGTTGAATGAACGTCGTGCTGCTTTTAAGAAATTGATGGCACAAAAAGACAAATTACGGAAAGGGCGTATTTTGTTTGGAACGGATTATGACCACACATTGGCGGAAACAGGTGTACAACCCGAAAGGATGAAAACAGCTTATGGTTTGAGTTGTATCCGTCGTACAAACGAAGATGGATATCATTATTTTATTTCTGCCCTGAAAGGAGAAGATACGGAAGGATGGATACCTTTGGGAGTTCAGGCTGCATCTGTCCTGATCTATAATCCTGTGAACGGAGAGAGTGGAAAAGCTCTTTTGCGTCAGAAGGATGGACGTACAGAGGTGTATTTGCAGGTAGCATCCGGGGAATCAATATTGCTGAAAACGTTTACGAATGCCGATGTACAGGCTTCTGCATGGGGATATTACGAGCCAAAAGCCGATGGATTGACTTTGACGGGTAAATGGGGCTTTCGTTTCGTAGAAAGTATTCCGGCTGTTTCGGCTGCTCCTGATTCGGTAACGCTGGGCTCATGGACTGAACTTCCGGTAGCAGAAGTAAAGAATACAATGGGAACAGCCTCTTATTCATTCAAATTTAACCTGAACGATCTTTCTATTCCTGAATGGAGACTCGATTTGGGTGATGTGCGTGAGAGCGCTCGTGTTCGTATTAATGGAAAGGACGTTGCTACATTGTGGTCAGTTCCTTATCGTTGTCTGGTAGGTAAATATCTTCGTCTCGGTGAAAATATACTGGAGGTAGAAGTAACTAACTTACCTGCCAATCGCATTGCGGATATGGACCGGAGAGAAATACCCTGGCGTATTTTTAAAGATGCCAATATTGTAAGCCTGGATTATAAAAAAACGGGATATGGAAACTGGGAACCTGTGTCAAGTGGATTGATTGGCCCGGTAAAAGTAATTCCAATGAAGAAAGGAACTTTCTATTATGAATAAATATTTTGCTTTGATACTTTTTTTGTCTGCTGTAGTTGCTGTTTATGCACAGGACCCTCGCGAGCGGCAATATATGTATGAGATACTTGATCCGCGGCATGAGCCCAAACCACTGGTTGAGGGTTTTGCTAAAGAGCGGATTACGGAACATTTGAATCGCGGACTTTATGCCGCTCCTTCCCAGGATGGGAAAGGGGTTTACCTTAGTTGGCGGTTATTGAATACAGATACTCCTGCTACCGCCTTTCATGTTTATCGGGAAGTAAATGGCAAGAAACGCCGTCTCACTAATAAACCTGTGATGCAAACCTGCGACTTTATTGATAATGCTCCTGTACAGGAAAAGGCGGTTTATTGGGTAGTTCCCGTGGTAAAAGGGCTTACACCTGTTGCATCCGAAAGAGTAGAGATTGAAGCCGGGAAATGTACTAATTATACTTCTATCCGGCTGAAAGATAATGCGAAGGCTGGTAAAGTAGCTTTAGCCGATTTGAATGGCGATGGTGCTTATGATTACATTATCCGTACACCTGAAACCAATGTAGATCCGGGTATGCCGGGAGATACTACCGGAAAAACGTATAAGATATCTGCCTATCTGAATGATGGTACCTGGCTTTGGACCTATGATATGGGCCCTGGTATTGAGCCTGGTATCTGGTATTCTCCTTTTATCGTTTATGATTTTAATGGGGATGGTAAAGCTGAAATTGCTATAAAAACAGCCGGTTCTGATTTTGTAAAAAATGAGAAAGGACGTGTTTGTGGTGGTAGTGAATATCTGTCTGTGCTGGACGGAATGACCGGTAAAGAGATTGATCGTGTGGACTGGCCCGAACGGAATGATCGTTATGGCAATCTGATCCGACAGAACCGCAACCAGATGGGAGTGGCTTATCTGGATGGGAAAACACCTTGTATACTCGCTGCCCGTGGTACTTATAAGTTGATGGTGGTAGACGCCTGGCAATTAAAAGAAGGTAAGCTACAACGTATGTGGCGTTGGGATGGAGACGAAGAAAATCCGGTTGTGCGTAGTATGGGAGCTCATAGTATGGTGACGGGAGATGTAGACGGTGATGGGCGTGATGAGATACTGCTGGGTTCTTGTATGCTTGATGATAATGGGACTTTACTCTGGTCATCGGGATTAGGACATAGCGATAAGGCCTATTTGTGTAAGTTACATCCGGATATGGAAGGATTACAGGTATTCATGGTGAGTGAACCCAAAAAAGAAGATGGACGTGGGGTATCTGTTGTGAGTGCCCGTACCGGAGAATTAATATGGGACATTGGGCATACAACTTACCACGTAGGTGATGGTATGGTAGCCGATTTTGATCCGGAATATCCCGGTTTAGAGTGCTTTGCCAGTGAAGACCGCAAAGGAGGGAGTACTGATAAGTATTTGTTGACTTCAGACGGAAAGAAACTGAATGTAACCCGTGAAGAGGTTCCGGGTTGTCGTAATTGGATTTGGTGGGATGCCGATCTGCTTCGTGAAACCTTTCGTGGCGATGATAATCGTTGGGGAGCAGGCTCTTCTTCCAATGGTAAGAAACAGAGTATCTGGAAGTGGAAAGGCGAAGAGCTGACCAAAGGTGTTGAGGGAGATATTCTGATGATGGCCGATATGGAAGGAGATTGGCGTGAAGAGCTAATTACTGCACTTCCGGGAGAGTTACGCATTTACCATACTGTTATTCCGGCAAAGGATCGTCGTATTACGCTTATGCAGGATCCACTCTATCGTAGCTATGTGGCTCATCGCAGTATGGGATATCCGCAGGCACCGGTAACCTCTTATTTTCTTGGAGAATAATTGAGTCACATAAACTAAGAATATTTGCAGTGATGCTTTGAAGGAATATACCACGAAGTTGAGAGTCTGTTTTAATCTTCCTCTTAAAAGTATTTCTCGATTTATTTAGAGTTTATTTTTGGGCCATTTTTCTGTTTTTATTTGTCAGATAGTGCGCTATCCTTCTTCTTGGAAATGTAAAAAGTCCTCGATGATAACTTTAAAATAATACTGAACAAAATTTATAAAATATATGCTTCAGTAGCATGTACTGCATGAATCAACCTATATGGTAAATCAAATTTTTAACGATATATTATTTAAGGATGAAAAAGAAAATTTGTGCTTTTTTGCTTACAGCTACAATGGCTGTAGTATCTGTTGCCACTCCCCTTACAGTGTGCGATTTCGAGAATTATCCCATTGGAACGGAATGGAAACTATGGCAGAGTAACGGTGGATCTATCACTTCGACTGCCATAGTAGAAGCTGATCCAACAAACCCTGATAACAAAGTTCTCCATATCGTGTTGAAAGATTGGGGATGCCATCCTGAGTTTATAATCAACAGTACATTGCGTGGCAACGAATTAACGGATCGTTATGGTTCCATACGTTATCGCTTGTATCGCAGTGCCACCGACATCGACAATTGGAAGCAGTTTGCAGCTTTTATAGGTGACACGGAAGTATATCGTGACGAAGGCTATCCCCAACAGGGTAATAACAACGAATGGCAAGTGAAAACTTATACGATGAAGGGATTGTCTCCTGACAATGTCTCCGACAAACTTCGCTTGGGCATCCATCACGCCAATTCGGATTTTTACATTGATGATATACAATTGGTTGGGACCTATGATGATTTTGTGTCTGTGGAAGATAATGGTACCTTCGATTATTGTGTGGACAACACAGCTTCTTCCTATAGGAATATTTCTGACAATATCTATATCTCTGCGGGACAAATTGCCAATGTGCTAACCTCACGCTATTCGGAATGGACGGGTAAGTTGGCAGGTGAAGGCACGCTCAAAATACATGCTGGAGGTGAACGTTCGTATTTGGGAACCTCTGCCAGTAAAGGAACCACTACGCCGGATTGGAGTGGTTTTAAAGGAAGTATCGAACTCTATCCTTATAAAGATGTGAATAGCAGTTGTGGATTTTATGGGCTGGTTATGAGTAGTGGTACTTTTCAACCCGATAATCTGGCTGCATCGAATTGCAATAATCTTCTTGCCGACAAGACTCTCATCATGAGAGACGGTACGATGTTGGCATTGGAGTCTGGTACGCGTGGCGTCCGTATCGGTGAAATCCACAGTAGTAAAAACTCTTGGTTGGGAGGGTATTATAAAAAAGGTACAGCCAATTCTTATTATGTCATTGGAGGCAAAGGTACTGATGGCGTGTTGGGCAGTCTGATTGCCCCTCAAGCATCGGGTAACAAAGTGGGTATCCTCAAGGAAGGTATTGGTAATTATTATCTGACAGGCAACGAGAACGATATCAACGGAGGATTGTGCGTTCTTCAAGGTGGTATCATAGTTGCAAATGACAAAGAAGTGGCTTTACAAGAGAATTTATCGGGTGCGACTGGTAATAGTAGTACTGTGATGGTATATCATAGGGCTACACTCTGTGGAAATGGGAATATTGCTGCCGCTACAGAGGTGTATGGCACATTGACGGGGGGAGACCCGTTTACACTTGACCAAGCGTTGGGTACACTCACTTTTGCGGACTATACTAAAGCAGCGTTGGCAGTGAAAGTAACTTTGCATCCCGAAGCCAATATTATTGCATATATTAAAGATGCGAAAAACTTTTCGGCGATTGACATCAAAGGTACACTTGTCTTTAGTACGATAACTGAAGACTTTGAAACCTCTGATAAGCAGCCTCGTTTGAAGATAGCGTTGACAGAAGATGCCGAACTGCATGTGGGTGATGAGATTGTCTTGCTTTCAGCTATGAAGGAGGATGTGGATAGTTGGGATTTCGACATCCGTTATCCCAAGTCTTATACATGGGTAGTGGATGAACGAGAAGCAGAAGACGGTCGTTTCTGCGTAGTGGCCAAAGTGACATCGCTCGCCTATAGTGGTCAAGGTGATCAGGAGGACGATGACGAACCAGATGATGGGGAGACTGTTTATCCTGATGACGACTGGGTTGAGGATATGGATATGACTACCTCACTTCGTTTCTATGCTGAGAAATTAGGAAAAAATATTGGTGTGGCAGCTGCCAGTTATCGATATGATTTCAGCCAGACTAACGGTGAGATTGGTCTTGTGGGGGAGGAATTCAATATGATTGTTGGTGAAAATGAGATGAAATTTGATGCCACTGAACCTAACCAAGGTGAATTCAATTACGGAGGTTCTGATGCCATTCTATGGCTTTCAGACAGATACGAGCAGGTGGTACGTGGTCATACCTTGGCATGGCATCAGCAGGTTCCATCGTGGGTAAGTTCGGATGGAAAGAAGAATAATAACAATTTCTCCAAACGTCAACTTTTGGATATCTTGAAAAATCATATATTCAATGTTGTTGGCAGATATAAAGGTAAGATTACGGAATGGGACGTATGCAACGAGGTACTCGATGATGACCAGTCAATTGTTCGTTCTGATCCTACAGCCTATAAACTTCGTCCCTCTATCTGGGCTACTTATATCGGTGAAGAGTTTATTGACTCAGCTTTCGTTTGGGCACATCAGGCTGATCCCGATGCTAAGTTGTATATCAACGAGTATGGGGCAGAGATGGTAGGAAAAACAAAGACGGAAGCTTATTACAACCTTGTTAAGCGCTTGAAAGAATCAGGTTTGGCCATCGAAGGGTGTGGTTTGCAGTGCCACTTCACTACAGGTGAACTTGATACCATGAAATTGGAAAAGAATATCCGCCGTTATGACAATCTTGGGCTTAAGTGTATCATTACAGAGTTGGATATTGCCCTTGCTGATCCTACAGCGGAGGATGCACTCGAGAGACAAGCGAAAGAATATGGTGCAATTACAAGAATATTTTTAAGGAATGAAAATTGTTCCTCGATGTTGGTTTGGGGTATTTCGGATAACCACTCTTGGAGAAAGAATGCTCCACTTTTATTCAATCATGAACTGAAAGCAAAGCCTGCTTATTATAATGTACATGCGCAACTGCGAAAGGCAGTGGAACAACTGTCCACAGGTCTTGAAAGCCCAAAGACAGATGGCAAGCCATCAGCAAGGTTGTTACGCACTGTTTATTATAATATAATGGGACAAGAAATGACTTCTCCTACAGGTTTTAGGATCGAAAGGAGATTTTATGATGATGGTAGTATAGAAACTATCAAAACGTATAAATAGCATACCATAATTAACGTGAATCCTATGAATTATAAATAAAGTCGAATGAAGAGAATTTTAATTGTTTGGTTTCTTTGTGCATGGACGGTATTGCCGTCCTGGGCACAAACTTATAAATATGAAGAAATATACCAAAAACTTCCCTTTACAATGCCAAAAGTAGAAGCACCCCAGTTTCCTAGTCTGAAGGTGTTTCTGCCGGATTTTGGTGCTGTCGGTAATGGGGTGGAACTTTGTACTGATGCTTTTGCAAAGGCTATTGAAGCATTATCGGCTCGTGGAGGTGGGTACTTGATTGTTCCGGCAGGTATTTGGCTGACCGGTCCTATTGTTCTGAAAAGTAATATTAATCTTCATATTGAGAAAGGGGCTGTGATTCTCTTCTCTCCGGATGTTGAACTTTATCCGTTGGTAGAAACTGTGTTTGAAGGATTAGACACTCGCCGTTGCCAGTCGCCTATTTCGGGACGTAATCTGACTAATGTAGCTATTACCGGACAAGGAGCAATAGATGGAAACGGTCATTATTGGCGTCCTTTGAAACGTGAGAAAGTGACAGAAAGTGTCTGGAAACAAACCATTGCCCGGGGAGGAGTTTATAAACGTCCTACTTATTGGTTTCCATATCCGCAAACACTTAAAGGAGATACTATCAGCAATATGAATGTACCTCAGAATTTAAAGACGGAGGAAGAGTGGCAGAGCGTACGTCATTTCCTGCGTCCGGTGATGGTAAGTCTGATAGAGTGTAAAAACGTCTGGTTCCAAGGGGTGATCTTTCAAAATTCTCCGGCATGGAACCTACACCCTCTGATGTGTGAGAATGTTTTGATAGAGGATATACAGGTACGTAACCCGAGTTATGCTCAGAATGGCGACGGGCTTGATTTGGAATCCTGTAAAAATGCACTGATTGTGAATTCTACATTTGATGTAGGAGATGATGGTATCTGCTTGAAAAGTGGAAAGGATGAAGACGGACGTCGTCGTGCCCGTCCTTGTGAGAACGTTGTAGTAGATGGCTGTACGGTATTCAAAGGACATGGCGGTTTTGTTGTAGGCAGCGAGATGAGTGGTGGAGTACGTAATGTTTCCGTTAGTAACTGTCAGTTTTTGGGGACGGATGTCGGACTGCGTTTCAAGAGTAAGCGGGGACGCGGGGGAGTTGTTGAGAATATCTGGATACGTAACGTTTCTATGATGGATATTCCGACGGAACCTGTGACTTTCAATCTTTACTATGGAGGTAAGTCTGCTGTTGAAGTATTAGAGAGTGGTGAGAAGATTCCTGCTAAAGTTGACCCGTTGCCGGTAGACGATACTACTCCTTGTTTTCGTAATATTCATATTTCGAATCTGGTATGTTCCAATGCACGCCGGGCGCTGTTTTTTAATGGTATACCAGAGATGCCAATTGATGGTATAACGCTTGATAATCTGGATATTACTTCTCAGATAGGAGCCGAATTTATTTATAGTCGCAATATTACTTTGAAGAATGTGACAATACATAATAAAGAAGGTGAAAAGTTCATTATCCGCTTTTGTGAAGGAGTGAGCCAAATTGTCAAATAAGACACCCTTTATATCAAAACGTGCAGCACAAATAGGGGAGGAATCCCCTATTTTTGTATCATTAAAAGTATTACTCACAATAATTGAATGTATACCATGAAGAACCTGACTTGCCTGATAGGAGTATTCCTGTCTGTTATAAGTTTCAACGTTACAGCACAAACTGCTAATATCCCCGATTTCCCTTGGATGAAGGAGGTTGGCGCTAAGACTTTTCCTGTACAACAAACCGTTTATAATGTAACCGATTACGGTGCCAAAGGAGATGCATTGGAAATGAATACCACTGCTATTCAGAAAGCAATTGACGCTGCTGAGCAGGCAGGAGGAGGTATTGTTACTTTTAGTCCGGGAATTTATCTGACCGGTGCTCTCTTTGTAGGTAATAATGTCAATTTTAATATTCCTAAAGGAACTACGCTTATCGGTTCGCAGGACATTGATGATTATAAGAAAATAGATACCCGGGTGGCCGGTGTAGAAATGAACTGGCCTTCGGCATTGGTCAATATAATAGGTAAGAAGAATGCCGCGATTTCCGGTGATGGAGTAATTAACGGTCGCGGCAAAGTTTTCTGGGATAAGTATCGTTCGATGCGGAAAGAATACGATCCGAAAGGGTTACGCTGGATTGTTGACTATGATTGTGAACGTCCGCGAGGTATTCTTATCGCCGAATGTGAGAATGTAACAGTAGAAAACATAGTGCTTTATCAGCCGGGTTTCTGGAGTTTACACATTTTATATAGTAAATATGTTACTGTTGACGGAATTATTATTAGTAATAATATTGAAGGTCGTGGTCCCAGTACAGATGGCATAGACATCGACTCTTCAGAATATATATTGGTACAAAACTCGAATATCAATTGCAATGATGATAATTTTTGTCTGAAAGCAGGCCGTGACAGTGATGGTCTCCGGGTGAATCGTCCTTGCCGTTACGTCGTGATTCGTGATTGCATTGCCGGACATGGAGACGGATTGTTTACTTGTGGCAGCGAAACTTCGGGTGGTATCAACAATATTGTGGCTTATAATATGACAGGTATGGGCACAAAATACGGATTACGTTTCAAGAGTACTTGTCAGCGTGGTGGTGTAATAGAGGATATCTATCTCTGTAACATTGAAATGATTGGAGTACGCGATCCGTTTGTGGTTGATTTAAACTGGCATCCGGCTTACAGTACTTCAAAGTTGCCTGAAGGTTACGATGAAAAAAATGTTCCGACACACTGGATTAAGATGTTGACTCCGGTAGATCCTAAACAAGGAACTCCCAAATTCCGTAATGTACATTTTATGAATGTTACTGCCACTAACGCACAAACCTGTATCAAGGTGTCTGGTATAGAGAATAGTACAATTGATGGATTTGACTTTGATAATGTACATTTCAGTGGAGAGAACGCAGGAACCATTTCATGGGCAAAAGACTGGAAGATGAATAACTTTTCTGTAAATGCTAAAAGTAAACTGAAACTTGAACATAACAAGAATGTAGATATCACAAAATAAACACGTATAATACAGACATGAAGAACTCTTTTTTTGCGGTCGATCTGGGTGCTACCAGCGGACGTACTATTTTAGGCTCCTTTTCGGATAAGGGATTGGAGCTGGAAGAGATAAATCGTTTTCCCAATCAGCTTATTGAAGTAAGAGGACATTACTATTGGGATATTTATGCTCTATACCAGTCTGTTATAGATGGACTGAAACTGGTGGCGAAACGGAATGTATCTATAACTTCTATTGGCATTGATACCTGGGGGGTTGATTTTGTTTGTGTAGGTAAAGACGGACATTTGCTGCGTCAGCCTTATGCTTATCGTGACCCTCATACGGATGGAGCGCCGGAAGCTCTCTTTACCCGCGTTCCCCGCAGCCGGGTGTATAGTTTGACAGGCATTCAAGTGATGAATTTTAATTCTTTGTTTCAACTTGATACGCTGCGTGGCAATAGTGACAGTGCGTTGGCTGTTGCCGATAAAATATTATTTATTCCGGATGCTTTGAGTTATATGTTGACAGGCGAAATGGTGACAGAATACACTATCGCCAGTACGGCACAGTTGGTCAATGCCCAAACCCGGAAGTTAGAGCCGGAATTGTTGAAAGTGGTCGGACTGACTGAAGAACATTTTGGACGCTTTGTTTATCCGGGTGAACAAGTAGGAGTGTTGACAAAAGAGATACAGAAACTCACTGGTCTGGGAGCTATTCCGGTTATCGCTGTAGCAGGACATGATACTGCTTCTGCTGTAGCTGCCGTTCCGGCGTTGAATCGTAACTTTGCTTATTTAAGTAGTGGTACGTGGTCACTGATGGGAGTAGAAACAGATGCTCCGGTAATCACAGAAGAGACAGAACGGTTGAACTTCACCAATGAAGGTGGAGTAGCAGGTACGATTCGTCTGTTGAAAAACATATGTGGTATGTGGCTACTCGAGCGTTGTCGTACAGGTTGGGAAAACATTTCTTATCCGGAATTGATAGCTGAAGCCGAGAAAGCTGAACCTTTTCGTAGTCTGATTAATCCGGATGACGCTTGTTTTGCCAATCCTGCTGATATGCAGGAGGCGATTTGTCGGTACTGTGCAGAAACCAATCAGCCTGTACCGGAAACACGCGGACAAATTGTACGTTGTATTTTTGAGAGTCTGGCGCTTCGCTATCGTCAGGTATTGGATAATCTACGTAATTTGTCTCCTATGCCTATAGAGACGCTTCATGTAATAGGCGGAGGAAGCCGGAATGAGCTATTGAATCAGTTTACTGCCAATGCAATCGGGATTCCGGTTATAGCCGGTCCTTCGGAGGCTACTGCCATTGGAAATGTTATGATACAGGCTATGACAGCAGGTGAGGCGGAAGATATTAAAGGAATGCGACAACTTATTCACAACTCTATTCCTTTGAAAACTTATAAACCGCAAAATTCAGAGAATTGGGATACGGCTTATATTCACTTTAAACATATAATATCATGAAAGAAGAATTGATTAAAAAAGCTTATGACGTAGCTGTTGAACGTTATGCGGCTGTGGGGGTTGATGCTAATAAAGCTCTTGAGGATTTACAGAAAATTTCATTGTCTTTACATTGCTGGCAGGCAGATGATGTGGCTGGCTTCGAATCAAACGGATCATTGAGCGGAGGTATCCAGGCTACTGGTAATTATCCGGGTAAAGCACGTAATATAGAGGAAGTTAGACAAGATATTCTGAAAGCTGCTTCATATATACCTGGTACACACCGTCTGAATTTGCACGAAATCTATGGTGATTTTGGAGGACAGTTTGTAGACCGTGATCAGGTAGAACCGAAACATTTTGAAAGTTGGATACAGTGGGGAGCAGAACATGGAATGAAATTGGATTTCAATTCTACCTCTTTCTCTCATCCAAAAAGTGGAAACCTTTCCTTGTCAAATCCGGACAAAGAAATTCGTGACTTCTGGATAGAGCATACTAAGCGTTGTCGTGCTATAGCTGAGGAGATGGGTAAACGCCAGGGTGATCCTTGTATTATGAATTTGTGGGTACACGATGGTAGTAAAGATATTACTGTGAATCGTTTACGTTATCGTGAATTGCTGAAAGATTCTCTGGATCAGATTTTTGCCATTGACTATAAGCATATGAAGGACTGTATTGAATCAAAAGTATTTGGTATTGGCCTAGAGAGTTATACGGTAGGCTCTAATGACTTCTATATTGGTTACGGGGCAAGTCGTAATAAAATGGTAACATTGGATACCGGTCATTTCCATCCTACTGAGAGTGTAGCCGACAAGATTTCGTCTTTGCTGCTTTACACACCCGAAATTATGTTGCATGTTAGTCGTCCTGTTCGTTGGGATAGTGATCATGTGACTATCATGAACGATGAAACATTGGATCTGGCAAAAGAAGTTGTACGTTGCAATGCACTTGATCGTGTACATATCGGTCTGGACTACTTTGATGCCAGCATTAACCGTATCGGAGCATATGTTATTGGTAGCCGTGCCACACAGAAATGTTTTCTGCAAGGTTTACTTGAACCGATTGCTAAACTTCGTGAATACGAAGCTGACGATAAATTATTTCAGCGCCTTGCTCTGCTCGAAGAATCGAAATCACTTCCGTGGAATGCTGTTTGGGATATGTTCTGTCTGAAGAATAATGTTCCTGTAGGTGAAGATTTTATCGCAGAAATAGAGAAATACGAGGTAGAAGTAACTTCAAAAAGAGGGGCGTAGTGAATTAGTGGTTAGTGATAAGTGATGAGTGATTAGCGGGTTTCGCTGTTACTTATCACTTATCACTCGTCACTTATTTATCGCTAATCGCTAATTACTAATCAACTAATCACTAATATACATGAATACACTGATAGGACTCATTATTATTGCCATTGGAAGCTTCGGACAGAGTAGCTCGTATGTGCCTATAAATAAAGTAAAAAACTGGTCTTGGGAAAGTTTTTGGCTGGTGCAGGGGATTTTTGCATGGCTTTTATTTCCTTTGTTAGGGGCTTTATTGGCTGTTCCTGGGGGAAGTAGCCTTATTGAGTTATGGGGCTCAGGAGGAGCTCTTCCTGCTATTATCTACGGGGTGTTGTGGGGTGTTGGAGGACTTACGTTCGGACTTAGTATGCGTTATCTTGGTATAGCTCTCGGGCAGAGTATTGCGTTAGGGACTTGTGCCGGCTTCGGTACTCTTTTCCCTGCTATTTTTGCCGGAAAGGATTTGTTTCATGGTGATGGATTGATGTTGCTTATTGGGGTCTGTATCACGTTAGCCGGTATTGCGGTAATCGGTTATGCCGGTAGTTTACGTTCCAAAAATATGACTGAGGAAGAGAAAAAAGTGGCCGTAAAGGACTTTGCATTAACTAAAGGTCTGTTGGTCGCTTTACTGGCAGGTGTAATGAGTGCTTGTTTTGCCCTCGGGCTGGATGCGGGAACTCCTATTAAAGAAGCAGCTCTTAACGGTGGTGTAGAAGCTCTGTATGCAGGGCTGCCTGTTATCTTCCTTGTTACTTTTGGTGGTTTCTGCACTAATGCTGCATATTGTATTCAACAGAATATTAAAAACAAAACGGGTAAAGAATATTTCTCTGTTAAAGGAGGTCAGTTGATTAATAATTTGTTATTTTGTGCATTGGCTGGAGTACTATGGTATTCTCAGTTCTTTGGTTTGGAAATGGGAAAGAGTTTTCTGGTAGATAGTCCTGTTTTGCTGGCATTCTCCTGGAGTATCCTGATGTCTTTAAATGTTACTTTCAGTAATGTTTGGGGGATTATTCTCAAAGAATGGAAAGGGGCAAGCTGTTCAACAATCGGGACATTGATTTTAGGGTTGGCGATACTCATCTCTTCCATTATAGTGGTTGCTATGGCACAAGTCTAAAGGAATTTACGATTTTATTATTTACTATTTACGATTGAAAAATGTCTGTAACCAATAATAAATCAGGTAACTTCAATCGTCAAATCGTAAATCGTCAAATCGTAAATCATTTTGTTTTTTAATCGTAAATCGTTAAATCGTAAATAATAAAGATGAAATCAATTTTAGAAAATCGTCCGGCTCTTACAAATGAAGTGAACAAAGCCGCTGAGGTAGCCGGATACCTCTGGCAAAAAGGATGGGCCGAACGTAATGGTGGTAATATCGTAGTGAATATTACTGAATTTGTTGATGATGAAATCCGCGCTCTGGCTCCTATTAGTGAAGTGAAGGCTATTGGTACTGTACTTCCTTATTTGAAGGGGTGTTATTTTTATTGCAAAGGAACCAACAAGCGTATGCGTGATTTGGCTCGTTGGCCAATGGAACACGGTTCTGTCATTCGTATTCTCGATGATTGTGCCAGCTATGTCATTATAGCCGACCAACCTGTACAACCGACTTCCGAACTTCCGTCACATTTGTGTATGCACAATTATCTGATTAGTAAAGGATCTACCTATAAAGCATCTCTTCATACGCATCCTATTGAGCTAATTGCTATGACGCATCACGAACCTTTCCTGAAGAAGGACGTGCTGACCAATCTGCTTTGGAGTATGATACCCGAAACAAAGGCTTTCTGTCCGCGTGGTTTGGGGATTATTCCGTATGCATTGCCAAGCTCTGTAGCATTGGCTGAGGCCACAATCAAAGAGTTAGACGATTATGATGTAGTGATGTGGGAAAAACATGGTGCCTGTGCTGTTGGTGAAGATATTATGGATGCGTTTGATCAGATTGATGTATTAAGCAAATCGGCTCAGATCTATATTAATGCACGCAATATGGGCTTTGTTCCCGATGGTATGAGTCAGGAACAAATGCGTGAAATGACAACAGCGTTCAATTTACCTAAATAATCATCAAAGCAGTTATATCCATGAAACGAATCTTTATATCTTGTGCTCTTTTCTTGTGTACTATTTCTCTTTCCGCTCAGACTAAAATGACGGCAAGAGAGGCTGCAGTGAAAATTGCCGATCGGATACTTAATAGTACTACGTACGAATTTAAGAACACCAAGACTGGAGAGGTTTATAAATCAGTGAAGAAACTTCCTCTGTCAATGGATGTGAAAGTGGCTTGTAAATACAATAATTGGCACTACACGAATGGGGTCACTAATATCGCATTGATGGAACTTGCCGATAAAGTAGGCGACCAGAAATATGACAAGTATGTATTGAAGAATATGAATTTTGTCTTCAATGAAGGTAATCTTGACTTTTTCCGTCGCCAGTATGATCAGGCTTTCAAAGAAGGAGGTTGGAATGCAATTCGCAAGTTGAGCTGGCATATGATTTTCCGTGCTAAACGTTTGGATGATAATGGGCCGATGGGTGCTAGTTTGATTGATTTACAGATGCGTCACCCTAATGAGGCTTTTCTTAACTATGTGAATGAAACAGCAGATCATTTGAATTATGCCGAACCTCGCCTGGTAGATGGAACGATTGCCCGTCTTTGGCCGCATGTCAATACAATCTGGGCAGATGACGCTTTCATGGCTATCTCTTTCCTGGCCCGTATGGGGAAAATGACTGGTGATGAAAAGTATTTCAATGATGCTGCCAATCAGGTGCTGAACTACACCCGTTATTTGTGGTGTCCGGAAAAGAATATCTATTATCATTGTTACCATACCGATAACAAGGAACATGGCGTTGCTCATTGGAGTCGTGCCAATGGATGGGTATTTATGGCACAGGCCGATTTGCTTAGCATGATGCCGAAAGATCATCCGATGCGTGAGGCGGTTATTGAGAATTTCCGTAAACAGGCCAGCGGTGTCGCCCGTTATCAGGGGAAAAATGGTTTGTGGCATCAGTTGCTTGATAAAGAAGATTCGTACGAAGAGATCACTGGGACAGCCATGTTTGTTTTTGGTATTGCCCGTGGTGTAAAAGAAGGTTGGTTACATCCTGACTTTATTTATGTAGCAGAGCAGGGTTTGAAAGGCATGATGAAGAAGATAACGGATGAGGGAGATGTGACTGCTATTTGTGTAGGTACAGGTATTATGCCTTCTATCTCTTATTATTACAATCGTCCAACTCAAGAGAATGATCCGATGGGGGAAGGCCCCGTACTTCGTGCGTTGATTGAAATGATTGATGCACCGAAATATTCTGAAATAAAGGCGGAAGAGCAGTACGATAAAATAGTATTGAAAAAGTAATATATATTTTAAATAAATAGCTTTTTACTTTTTTATTTATTACCCTCTTTTATAAGTGTAATATACTTATAAGAAGGGGGTAGTATTGTATTTATTAATTATTGTTTGTTGTGTTGTTTTGGTTTTGAATTTAGTGTCTGTATGGTGATAATCAAAATTTATATCTAAAGTGCCAAAAACAATAATATGTTCTTTTCTCTCATTGCCTATTTTTGCCTCGTCATTTAATATATAATAATATGAAAAACTTTACTTCAATCGTGGGAACCTTTGCTTTGGCTCTTTTTCCTCTCTTGCCTGTGACGGCACAGTCTGTTACCGAACCACAATTAGCTTTTCCAGGTGCAGAAGGATTTGGTCGTTATGCTGTTGGTGGTCGTTATGGCGAGGTTTACCACGTGACTAACCTGAATGATTCGGGTGAAGGTTCTTTGCGTGATGCAGTGAGCCAACCTAATCGAATTGTGGTTTTCGATGTGTCGGGTGTAATCCATGCCAAATCAGTTATTCCTTTTGCTAAGAATTTGACTATTGCAGCTCAGACAGCTCCCGGAAATGGTATTGTGATCTATGGAAATCGTGTCTCTTTTTCGGGAGCAGATAATATTATCTGCCGTTATCTGCGAGTACGTTATGGTTATGAGGAATCTCCGGGTGGATATGTAGATGCAGCTGGAGTTGCTTTTGGTTCAAATATGATTTTTGATCATTTGTCGGTGACCTGGGGTACTGATGAATGTTTCTCCATCAATGGTGACTCTAAACGTCCGGATGATCAGCCCCGTAATATCACTATTCAGAACTCAATTATGGGTCAGGGGTTGTGGGACCACTCTTGCGGTGGCTTGATGCAGACCTCTGATGAGAATGGTATTACACTTTTCCGTAACCTCTATATTGATAACAAAACACGTAATAATAAAGTGAAAGGGCTTAATCAGTTCGTTAATAATGTAATCTATAACTGGGGTGATGGTGGTGCTTATATTATGGGGGATACAGATGCGGCTTCACTTGCTGATATTCAGAATAATTATTTTATTGAAGGTAAGAGTGAACGCTATCTGGTACGTTATAATGGAGGGACTCCTGAAAATCCCGTTACCCAGTCTTTTAGACCGACTGTCCCTTTTACACGTGCTAAACCTGCTTTTGTAACTTATTTTGCAGGTAATTACTTTGACAATAACAGAGATGGTAAGTTGGATGGACGTTTATTGACACGTGAGGATTGTAACCGTTATCAACCAGACAGTGCTATCCCTGAAGGAGGTCAGCAACTTACACCTACATTTTTGGATGGACCCTCAGAGAAACATCCGGTAATTGGTGCTAAGATGACGGCTGAAGAAGCTTATCATTGGGTTGTTAGTAACGTAGGAGCGACTCTTCCTGTACGTGATGAGGTGGATGCATATATGATTGATGAATTGACGTCTTTAGGTACTAAAGGGCAGATAATAGATACGGAAATGTCATTGCCGACCCGTGGCCCAGGTGAAATCTTGAGAGGCGTAAAACTTCCGGATACTGATAATGACGGTATACCTGATGCTTGGGAGGAGCAGAATGGTCTCGACAAGAATGATCCGACAGACGCTATGAAGATTGCAGCTAACGGTTATGCCAATATCGAAAATTACATTAATAGTATTGATGCACCGATGCCTTTCTTGGCATGCCCTTCAACGATGGAAGCAACAGCGGATCATACTACTATTACACTTTCCTGGAAAGATTATTCAGATGAAGAAGAGGGTTATATATTAGAGCAACGTGATGCACAGGGTACCTTTGCAGAAGTGGCAAAATTACCGGTTAATACTACTTCTCATACTGTTTCAGATCTGACACCGGGCGTACTGTGTGCATTCCGTCTTAAGGCTTATAATACTACAACGGAGTCGGTATATTCCGATGTGTTGGAAGTAGCAACAAAGCGCTTGCTTGTAGCACCTGATCAATGTATTGAACCGTCTCCGGAGATAGATGCTATCCTTTCTTTTAATGCTTCGAAAGATATCACACTTTCCTGGAAGAACGAAACGCATCCTGATAATGGTGTTACTACTTATAAGGTATATGCCGGTACAGAAAAGAATAAATTGGAATGTATCTCTGGTGCAGAAGCACAGGAAGCTACTTCATTAACATTGAAAGCTGATCCTTCAAAGACTTATTATTGGCGTGTTGATGCTCTTAATGTGAAAAACGAAGTAACAACAGGTACAGTTTGGAGTTTCATTACTCAAACATTGGATGCAAAAGAACCGGTCATGTATTTATCATTAGACGGGACATTAAAGAATTTTGCGGATGTTGCTGGAGCAAAGGATGCCGAATTGGTTGAATTGGAGCCAACTTACGTAGCAGGAAAAAATGAACAGGGACTTTTGTTGGAAAACGTGGTGACCGGCTCTTGTATCTCTGTACCCTATTATGAAAGAATGAAATTTGAAGGGGGGAGTGGTACGGCAGACCCGGCAGCTTCGTTCTCTGTATCTATGTGGGTGAAGTCTGATGGTTCTTGTCCCGTAGATGGAAAAGGATTCTTATTCCATAAAGGTACATTTAAAGATAGTAAAGGCAAGGCAAGATGGTGCGGTGCGGAAATACGTAACAATGAACTTTACTTTGCGGTTAGTCAGAACGGAACAAAGCATGAGATAAAGTTGGTATCGGGTGATGCATTCAAAAATATCTTTAATAATGAGTGGCATCATTTAGTATTTGTACGTAGCCATGAGGAACAGGCATTGATTGCTTATTGTGATGGCAAACTCTTGGGAAAAAGAGATTCCAATCGTGCTTATATGAATTCTGAAGTGGGCATTGTTTTTGGTAATGTGATGGAAAAACTCAATGAACCGTTTGCTGGAACATTAGACGAACTTAAGCTGTTCCGTGGAACTTTAATAGCAGAGGAAGTTGCCAATCTGTTTGAAACAGGAAATACAGCAGGTATTCCTACCAGTATCAACCAGGAACTCGCTATAAACAGTGAACTGGGCATTTATCCTTCTCCGTTCTTCAATCACTTTTATATAGTAGTTCCGCAAGAAGAGGTTTCGGTTAAGATATGCCTGTACGATGCTTCCGGTCGGCTGGCATTATCCCGTGAAGTAAAGGCTGATAATGGTACAGCTTACATCGGTGAGTTGAATGGATTGGCTGGCGGTATTTATGTTGTGTCTGTAGAAACTTCTACAGGTGTAATAACTAAGACAGCTTTGAAAAAATGACACACTTTACTTCGTTGGTTTACTTTAGGCTATTTTTTAACGGAATTTCTGCTAAGTACTTAAAAACGGAATGATAATTCGGTAGGTACATTATTTGTATTACTCTTTGCGAAAATCTGTATTGATCCTATGTATCAAGAATAATCATTGATTGTTGTATCTCCTCATAGGGGAAGGGCGATATTCTACAGGAAAGCAGATTGATCTTGGTAGGATATTTAGTGTTTTAAGATATAAAATGTACTCCGGTATAAAACAAAGTATACCCTAATAGATTGACAATCATTTTATTTTTTTTGATGTCGTTATACTTTTACCTTCCTTCCCTCACGCTATGTATCTTCTGCATATTGTATGTTTTATCATAGTGTGAGGGATGTTGCAAAATAACTGCCAAATGTAACTTTCTCCCTTCTCTGTGTAGGAAGCATAACTTTTAAATTAAATTGTATTAGAACTACCTATTCCGGCATAAAACAATTTTTGTTGTTGAAAATTCATTAAGAAGTTTTAGATAGTTTGCTATCTTTCTTCTTAATTTCAAATCATAAAAATCAATTTTTGTATCAATTCAGCCAAAATTTACATGGTTCCGTGTTCGATAACTGCGTATTTTTGCATCGGTGTTAATATATTAATATTGAACTGTTGTTAAACTAATAATTTAAAAACTATGAGAAAGAATACTTTTCTTAGTGTAGCGCTTTTAGCAGCGTCTGTATCAATTGTCAATGCACAGGAACTTATTTGGCAAAATTCGTATGGGACAGGTGTTTGGGGAGTTTCATCGTCAGAGTGGGGAAAAGATTACGGAGGTGGTTTTTTGCTTCCTAACGGATGGGATAATGGTTCTACGGCTATTTTTAATGGCGGAGGCCACTTTAAGGATGCTGATGGGAATGATGTGAATACAGAAACCATTAAGTTAACCGGTGAAATGGAAGTGGCTGATATAAAGGTAAGTGGAGATAAGAATTACTCTATTTCTTATCAGGCAGAAAAGACTACTGATAAGATTGTTGGTGAAGGTACTCTTTTGAAAGAGGGTAGTGGAAATTTTATTTTAAATGTTCTCAATGAATTGAAAGGTGGAACGGTGGTACGTGGCGGATGTGTTATTATGGAAAAAGCTGATTCCCCTAATGCGTTTGGTCGTAAAGTTTCACTAGAAGGTGGAGGTATAGGTATGGCTATAAGCGATAATAAGAATACCCTCAAATTTTCTGCTGCGTCAATTGTAGTCCCAGATAAAAGCACAGGAGCTATAACAGCCGGACGTTATGTATATTTATTAAATGAATTTGGCGGTAAAGGTCAACTGACTATCTACTCCGGTGGTGAACGTGTAGGTTTTACTGAAGATTTTGCAGGGAAAACAGATATGGCAGGTTTAACAGGTTTTGAAGGTGAGTTGCTGATAGGTGCTAATAACGATGAAGCTCTTTCACCCGGATATAAAGCTGTATTCTTGAATACTACAAAGAAATTTGATGATTTTGTTGCAGCTGGAAACTTTAGCGGAGATTTATATGGAGTAGATTCTACATTTGTGTACACGAAAGTTACTTTGCTGGAAGGAGCTGGATTTACAAGTGGTAGTGGAAACCGTTGCTATGCAATCGGCGAATTGAATGCAGAAGAAGGCGGATGGCTTGGTGGATATGTGAAGAATTCAACTTCTCCGGATATTACTTATGCTGTGGGTTATTCTAATACAGATGTAACAACACCGGTCGCTATCTTTGATCCCGGAAAAAAATCGTATAACTGGGTTCGTCTGATAAAGACAGGTACAGGAACCTATACTTTTACTCATGTGAATGAAAGTCCGGCTGCTGTATTCAAGGGCTTGTTCGTAAACTCTGGGCGTGCTTATATTAATATTCCTGTTACTGAAACTGGAGTGGCATTAGATAGAGTAACAAAAGCTCCTGCTGCCATGACTATTTATGCTAATGCAGTTGGTGGTGGTAACGGGCGTCTTGTAGGTGGTATAGCTGTAGAAGGTGGTAAACTTGAAGTAGGCTATATGGGTATTGGCGAACTGGTATTGGCTGATATTAATGGTGAAACTCAGAAATCTCCGTTAACGGTAAAAGATGGGGGGATAGTTGAATTTGAACTTGCCTCTGCAACAAGTTATGATAAACTGACTACAAATAATGTAGCTACATTCAACGGCAACAAGATTATTGTGAAAGCAGCTGAATCTTTTGATATAAAGAATGGTGATACATTTACTATTTTAGATGCTGCGGTTGTCTCTGCAGGTGATACTTATGAGATTGAATATCAGGGATTCCCGGCCGGACTTACGTTTACTGCTGAAAGACAAGAATATCAGTCTGGTACAAAAATAGAGGGTGAAGGTGAAGAAGCTACGGAGGTTCCGGTAATGGGCTACAAAATTATACTGACTGCTAACGGATCAGGTACAGGTACTGGCATTGAAGTAGCCGAAACAGCTGAAGAAGTAGTGGTTTATGCACAAGATGGTAGTATTGTGGTGAACGGTGTCGATGTTGAGAATGTTGTAGTAGTGAATAATCAAGGTATACCGGTTGCCAACTCCAACTCAACTGTTGTTCCAATGAATGCTATGGAGGGTTTATATATTGTAAAAATTAAAACATCTAAGGGGATAGTTGTTAAAAAGATTGTTTTATAAACATTTTGTTTAAAAGGAAAAGAAGAGAGACGGTTTCGATAAGAAGAACCGTTTTTC
Source organism: Bacteroides sp. K03 (assembly GCF_019734355.1). NCBI lineage: Bacteria > Pseudomonadati > Bacteroidota > Bacteroidia > Bacteroidales > Bacteroidaceae > Bacteroides > Bacteroides sp. K03. The sequence goes on along the minus strand of NZ_JAASHC010000035.1, from coordinate 24,736 downwards.
TCTTCTTAATTTTGATATTTATTCTTAATTGCCTTTAAAAATTAATCTTACTACGTACTATTGAGAGATATTTGATTTCTTTCCTGCGTAACCTTCAAATAAATGATAAAACTATGTTGTATAAGAAACTTATTACTACATTGCTCCTCCCACTCTGTATGGGAACAATGTATGCACAACAGTTGGCCTTTCCTGGTGCTGAAGGCTATGGACGTTTTGCCAAAGGGGCAAGAGCTAGTGAATCTCCGGAAATATACCATGTAACCAATCTTGATGATTCAGGTAAAGGTTCCTTACGTGATGCTGTAAGTCAACCCAATCGCATTATCGTATTTGATGTGGCAGGAGTGATAAAATTGAAATCTCGTCTGGTATTTTCAAAGAATCTTACAATTGCCGGACAAACGGCTCCAGGAGAAGGAGTGGTGGTTTATGGTAATGGAGTTTCTTTTTCTGCTGCCGAGAATATCATTGTTCGTTATTTGCGTATACGAATGGGCATTGGCGGTACTAGTGGGGCCGATGCTGCGGGTATTGCTAATGGTGGTAATATGATATTTGATCATGTATCTGCTACATGGGGATTGGATGAGAATTTCTCAATAAATTGGGATAGTAAAGGTTTTGAACCTTATAATATTACTATTCAGAATTCTATCATTGGGCAAGGAATTATGGTACATGCATGCGGAGGTCTTATCCAGACAAATGGGGGAGTTACTTTGTATCGTAATCTTTATATTGATAATAAAACTCGTAATCCTAAAGTAAAAGGATTGAATCAGTTTGTCAATAATGTGGTTTATAATTGGGGAGAAGGTGGTGCCTATATTTTAGGAGATACGGAAGCCTCTTCATGGGGAGTTATTACTAATAATTACTTTATTAAAGGTCCGGTTGAAGGTACTAAGGCTTTTACGCGTGCAAAAGCAGCTTTTCAGGTTTACCAAAAAGGTAATATGATTGATTACAATAAGGATGGGATACTTAATGGATATGAGGCCACAGAAGATGATTATCGCCGTGATGCGTCCAATCCGGAAAGTGAGAATGTTACTTTTGTAAAATCGATTGATGAATTTGATTATTCGGACTATGATAGAAGAAAATTAGTCGATGGTGAGAAAGTAGTAGTTACAACGATACCAGAAAAACATCCTGTTATTGAAGGAGAAACAACAGCGGCTGAGGCTTATGATTGGATTATTAATAGGGTAGGAGCATCTTTACCGGTACGTGATGAAGCTGATAATTATATGATTGATGAACTCCTATCATTAGGAACTAAAGGAGCTTTACTTAGTGGAGAATCAGAGTTGGGGCTTCCCAATGGGGTTGGAAATATTTTTGATGGTGAAAAAATGTTGGATACCGATAATGATGGTATGCCCGACGTTTGGGAAGATGCCAATGGATTGGATAAAAATAACCCGAATGATGCTTTGTTAATGGCTGAAAATGGATATTTGAATATTGAGAATTATGTTAATAGTATTACGGCACCAATGCCATATGTTAAATATCCTACTAATTTGCAACTGACTTCTTTGAGCACAGACTATCTTTCATTTAAGTGGGTGAACAATGCTCCGGAATCTACTTCAGTAATTCTTGAGTATTCCATCGATAATAAAGATTTTACTTCAATTTCTTTAGCCCCCGGTACAACTACTCATAAATTGGAGTCCTTAGCTCCTAATACCACTTATTACATTCGCCTAAAAACAGTGAACGGGGAGAAGGAATCATTATATACTTCCACCCAGGAATTTGCTACACGTGGTGTTCCTGCACCTCCAATTGCTTCTGTTAATCCGATACCTGGAAACGAAACTACTATTACCGATTATACATCTGTTCGCCTTTCATGGGAGAACAAGACTGGTGCTTGGGCAGGAGCTCTTTCGTATACAGTATATTTAGGAAAATCTGTAGAGGATATGGATGTTGTGTTGACAGCATCTACTGCAAATGTAGTAACGGTTAACGTAGAGGCTGCCACTACTTATTATTGGCGCGTAGATGCAAAAAATCTGTTAGGGGATTGTAAAGGAGATGTGTGGAGTTTTACAACCGGAACAAAACCCGAGCGTGGTAAGGTTGCTTATTATTCTTTCAATGAAACAGAAGGTACTATACTTGAAAATATGTATGGTGAAAATGCTACTGCCAAAGATTTCACTCCACTATGGGTGAAAGGTATTCAAAATAATGCTGCGCAGTTTGATAAAGCGAATGCTGCTTTTGTACAGGAACATTATGATGCATTGACTTTGGGTAATGAATCATTTTCCATTGAATTGTGGTTTAAATCTGCAGGTGGATCTGTCGATTGGTATTTGCTCCATAAGGGAAGTCACGCTACTAATAGTTATGAGGGAGCTACTGGTAAATGGTTTGGTATTCAGTATCAGAAGAACAGTAAGAATGATCGTTTGACTTGGGCTGTTGACGATGATGTAACGAAGACAGATATCAATGTGACCGGGGCGACAACTAAATATTTTAATAATGAATGGGTACATTTAGTTTGTGTACGTGATGTGGAAGAAAAACAGCTAAAAATGTATGCTAATGGTATATTAGTAGCTTCCGGTGCTGATAAAACTGGAGATATTGGTACTATTGAGAGGATGGCAATAGGCAATTGTAACACAGCTTATGAGAATGGCTTTCAAGGATTAATGGATGAATTAACGATCTATAATGAAGCGTTAACAGCTGAAGAGGTAAGTGATCATTATAAACAAGGTACAAGTACTCATATTGAGAATATCATTACTCCAAATACAGGATGTGCTTATCCGATGCCTTTTGCAGATGATTTCTACATATCTGTAATGGGTGCCGAAGATTTGACAGCCCAGGTGTCTGTGATGAATACTGCTGGGCAAACTGTTTATCAGGCACAAGTAATAATTCAAGGAGGTATAGCACATGTGGCTAACGTCGGTTTTCTGCCTAAAGGATACTATGTTTATACGTTGAAAATTGATCAAAGGATATTGGTTGGTAAAATTGTGAAATAATATAATTTAAGATGAAGAAATACTTTCTGATAGGTCTTTTCTTTTGTTCGCTGGCGGCATGTCAGTCGGAAATGGATAAGTACTATGAAATTCCTGATTGGTTGAAAGGGAATGCTTATGAAGTAATGAAAGATAAGGGGACATTCTCTACTTTCATGAGAGCTGTAGAGCGAAGTAGTTATGCTGATCTTGTAAAAGGGAAAGGTATTGTGACTGTTATGGCACCTACTGATGAGGCTTTTACTGCCTATCTGTCTAAACATAATTATAGCTCGATAGATGATATTCCGGAAGTGGAACTGAATAAATTAGTAGGATATCATCTGGTGTATTATTCTTATAGCAAACGTGATTTTCTGTTTTATAATCCGAATGGTGTAGATAATGAAATACAGAAGCCTGGTCATTACTTTAAATTCAGGACAAAGAGCCGTGATGCTATTTCTACGGTAGTGGATCGTGCGAACAATGACGTTGTACGTAAAATAATGCATAAAGAACGTTTTATTCCGATCATTTCGGAATATTCTTTGAGCAGTATTAGTGCATCCCAAAAAGAAGATTATGAAACGATGTTTCCGGGATCGGTTTATACAGGTGGAACCGGAAGCTTCAATGTAGCTAATGCATCTGTTATCGGAGATGAAGTGGTGACGGATAATGGTTATTTATATACCATAAATCAAGTGATTGAGCCATTGGAAACGATTTATGCAGAGATGAATAAGGAGAATTCGGATTACACACAGTTTGCCAAGATGTATGATCGTTTTGTGGTTTATCAGTATGATGAGGATGCAACAAGAGATTATGGTAATGGGGATTCTCTATTTGTACATTCACACAACATATTACCACCTATTGCATGTGAATGGACGAACTTTTACAATTTATCTACACCAGATTATGCTCAAATGAATTATTTGACAAGTGTTTCATATGCAGTACTTGCTCCTGATAATAAATCTATTAATCAATTCTTCCAGAAGTACTGGTCTGCTTCATTTAGTTCATTAGAGGAAGTGAATTTTGTGCCACTCTATCATTTTATGAATGAGCATGCTATCAGATATGGTGGTGGTATGATTGGAGCTTATGCTTTGGGAAGTTATATTGTCAATAATGACATCTGGGATGACCACCAATTAGCAATGCCTACTGATGTGAAAGTATGTTCAAATGGTATTTTAGGAGGAATGAAAGATAATGTGATAACTCCTGAAGTATTTGAAACACCTATTGCACCGGCGCTTTGCAATAAAGATTACAATGTGTTTGCATTACTATGTCATAAAGGCTCTCTTTTTGATATATTTAGTAAATCACTGGATAAAGACTTTGATGTGTTTTTCCCTACCGATGAAATGTTATTGGGTAGTGAATATAATGGTGATTACATTCAGTATTTGAAAGGGAATCCTTATATCATTACTGATGAACAGGTACAAGTAGCTAACAGTACCGATGGGACAATGAGTAATGCTACAACTTCTCAGGCGAAAGCCATTGCCGGTGCACATATTGCGGATGGTATTATGGCTCAAAAGGGAGAAACAGAAATGATATATTCAACTTATAATGATTATGAATATCTCTATCGTAAGGGGAATAAAATATATTCTTCAGCTACCTGGAATTCAGAAAGATTTGATAATGAGGTTTCTGTAGCGGAAATAGAGCTAATCAAGAGTTATAACATGGGAAATGCGTATGCATTGAAAGGTGATAAAGGAACTACCTCGTTAATAGCTGACCAGAGTAATTTTAAGGATCGTGTAAAACAGATTAAAGGCACAAATGATTATTCGGGCTTCGGTATATATTTAGGAATGGCCTCTGTAGATGATACGGAACCGGCTTTTAATTTCCTGCAAGGTAATCGTTTTATTGTATTTGTATCAACACAGGCATCTGTTTTAGCTGATCTTATAGGAAGTAATCCTAAATTTGATCGACAGGCTCCTCAGGAGGAGAGAGATATGTTTGTAAAAAGTCTTTTTGTCGATATGTCAGCCAGTGGTTTGGTTGATTATCCGTTTGCAACCACTGGTAAAAATACAGAGAAAGTCTTAACTACATTTGGCACTAAAACAGTGAATGGTAAGAAAGAAAATATAACAATTACGCTTATTAATAAAGCGGATGGCTCGATGAAACTAAGAGACAGCAAAGGAAATGAAGTAAATGTGACTTCTTATTTTCCTTATATCTATGCTGATGGTGCAGCTTATGTAATAGACGGCGTATTGGATTTATTGAATTAATATAGAATAAAGAAAGATGAAAAGAAATCGCAATATAATCCTACTATTATTGTTAGCATGTGCGCAGATGATTATGGCACAACATGTGTTGACAGGTACGGTGATGGATAAAGTTTTTAATGAACCCTTGGTGGGAGCCAACGTATATGTTGCAAATGCATCTAATCGTTCTTTAGGTGGTAGCATTGCCGATGTAAATGGTAATTACCGTTTGTCGATACCTGATCAAAAAGATCTGTCTATTGTATTCTCTTTTATTGGTTATAAAACACAAACCATAAAATATACGGGTCAGAAAGTGATTAATGTCACGTTAGACGAAGAAGGTATGGCGTTAGAAACTGTGGAGGTGACTGCTAAAAAAATAGAGCGGAATTCTATGGGACAATCTGCCAGAGAGATGATTTCTGCTACTCAGAAACTTACTCTTGGTAGTTTGGAAACCGCACCGGTGACTTCTGTAACAGAAGCTTTACAAGGTGCTATGGCTAATGTGGATATTCTTACAGGCGCTGATCCTGGTTCCGGAAGTTCAATTCGTATTCGCGGTACAGCTTCTTTAAATGCTTCCAATGAACCTTTGTTCGTTGTAGATGGTGTACCTTTACCTGTTGATATTTCAGATGATTTTAGTTTTGCTTCTGCAAATTCTGATGATTATGGGTCTCTGTTGAATATTTCTCCGGCTGATATTGAATCTATTGAAGTTTTAAAAGATGCGGCGGCTACAGCTGTTTGGGGATCAAAAGGTGCCAATGGCGTTTTGATCATAAAGACAAAGAGAGGTAGCAAAGGACGTTTGCAGTTTAATTTTAATACAAAGTATGAATTCAGTAAGGAACGCTCCGGAATCCCTATGCTGAATGCTAACCAGTATATATCTATGATTCAGGATGCTGTTTATAATACTGTGTCTGATTTGGGGTCGAGCGCAGCCAAATCTCAGGAGTACCTTAAGCTGCTTTATAATACGAAAGAAATTGGGTTTGATCCAGACTGGCAGTATTTTGATGAATATAATCAAAATACGAACTGGCTGGATGAAATTACCCAGACTGGTTTTATTTCTGATAATTCTTTTTCTGTGTCGGGTGGGGGTGACAAAGCGAATTATCGTTTATCACTTGGGTATCTGAATCAGGAGGGTACTACAATAGGTACGGGTTATGAACGTTTTAATGCGTCGTTCAATACAGATTATCGCTTTTCAGATAAACTTGATATTGCATTGCAATACAGTTTCACACGTGGAGTTACGGATGCCAATTACGTAGATGATACAGATGAATTGAAGAAAGCTTCGATTCGTGGACACGCTTTAACTAAGATGCCTAATATGAGTCCTTATGTGATCGGAGCAAATGGACAACGTACGGGTGAGTATTTTACTCCATATGAATCGTTTGGTATGACCTTTTCAAATGATAAGGTATACAACCCCGTAGCAATGGCAAATGAGGCACAGAACAGAACGATTGCTACAAATAGTCGTATGACTTTCGTTCTTCATGCTAAACCTTTTAAAAGTTTAGACTATTTTGGTACAGTTGGTTTTAACGGACAGTTCACAAAAATAAATCGTTTCCTTCCGCAAAGCGTAACAGGGGTTGCTTATGAGCATGAATCATCTGCTTTGAATTATGACATTGGTAAAGACCTTCTTTATTTGACTACGGAAAATCGTCTGGTTTATAATCAGTCTATTAATGATGATCATAAATTGTTGCTTAGTGGTATTTTTCAGACATCAGATCAGACAACGAGTACATATAGTAGCCGATCGGCAAATACAGCTTCTTCTGGTATAACTTCTCCTATTGCAGGTTCTACTACAGCTAAAGGAGGTTCTGGAAAAACGATTAATAGAGATATGGGCTTAACTCTTAACGGACAGTATATCTTTAAGGAGAAATATATGTTTAATGCGGGATACCGTTGGGAAGCAAGTTCGGCAATGGATGCCAGTGGACGTTGGGGGGGATTTCCCACATTTGGTGTCGCGTGGCATTTAGGTGATGAGGAGTTTATCCAAAGATTAGGATTTATCTCATTAATAAAACTACGTTATAGCTGGGGACAATCGGGTAATGCTCCTACCGGAACATCACCTTATATCGGCAAATTTTCGGCTGTCACACCTGGTTATGGAGATATGAGCGCCGTGAAGCCAGAGAGTCCGGATTTGACACATTTAAAATATGAAACAATTACTTCAAATAATATTGGAGTAGATGTAGGGCTTTTCTCAGATAGAATAACTTTTGCTGTAGAGTTATATACGAAGGTGACAGATGATATGTTGCAAAAGAAAATTAAAGTGCCCAGCTCAACAGGTCTGTCTACTGTGGCCTGGTATAACTCTGGTAAAATGGAGAATAGAGGTTGGGAATTTAATATTGATGTAGCTGCTGTTCGTACAACAGACTGGGGATTCAATTTCGGATTCAATATCTCACAAAATAAGAATAAAGTTTTGGAACTTCCAGAAAATCAAAGTGATGAAACTTACACTTTCGGTAATAAAAAATATGCATATCGCGTGTTAATGGGCGATCCTTTAGGTTCATTCTATGGATATCGTTATAAAGGTGTGTACCAAAATGTAGAACAGACTTATGCGGTAGATAAAAGTGGGCAGCAGATCATGGATATAAATGGGGCACCGGTAGTTGTAAAAAATGGTGATCAAAAAGTATATCCGGGTGACGCTAAATACGAAGATGTGAACGGTGATGGGGTAATTGATGAGAACGATATCGTTTATCTGGGCAATAGTAATCCTACGTTGACTGGTGGCTTGAATTTTACGCTCCGTTATAAAAAGTTGAGTTTAGTAGCAGCATTTCATGGGCGTGCAGGTCAAAAGGTTATTAATGAGTCACGCATTAATATGGAAAATATGTATGGTAAAAACAACCAGAGTGTAGCTGTATTACGCCGTTGGCGTAGTGAAGGAGACGATACTGATATTCCACGGGCATTGTATGATAAAGGATACAATTATTTAGGATCCGATCGCTTTGTGGAGGATGCTTCTTTTCTTCGGTTGAAGACCATTACTTTAAAATATCAGTTCCCTGAAAAATGGATGAGACCATTAGGTATCAATAAGCTTGAGATTTATGCAACAGGTTATGACCTTTTTGTCTGGACGAAATATACCGGACAGGATCCGGAAATAAACCTGAAGAACCCGGAAGATGGTTCTGCAGCACAGGTAGCTATTGATAGTAATAATACTCCGAAGGCTATGCGTTTTGCATTTGGTTTGAATTTGAGATTCTAATTCACAAAAGAAGGAAATGAAAAAGATAAGTTATTATATTTTGCTACTTCTAACCACGTTATCCCAAATATCGTGTGAAGATTATCTGACTGTATTACCGGAAAATAATCAGAGTAGCTTTGAATATTGGGAAACCAAAGAAGAAGTGGAAGCGGTTCTTGCTTCCGGGTATATTAATTTGAGAAGCTCGGTAGAAACCTTCCTGCTTTGGGGAGAAGGTAGGGGGAATGGGCTCTCTTTTTGGTCTACTTCTGGTTCGGATTTACAGAAAGCAGCGGTGAAGTTACGTGCTTTCGATATTTTGCCTACAAATGGATTGGCCGATTGGAGTAAACCTTATGCAGCTATTGCTATGGCTAATGCGGTTATTAAATATGCACCGGATGTAGTAGATAAAGACCCGTCTTTCGATATGAATATGTGTCGTTCGTTTATGGCAGAGGCTTTCTTTCAGCGGACACTTGCTTATTTTTACATCGTTCGTACATTTAAAGATGCCCCTTTTGTTACGGAGCCGTATGTAGATGATAGTGCTCCTTATATAATGCCAAAGGAGGATGGCGTTACTATTTTAAAATCATGTATGGCTGATTTGGAAGAATATTTGCCTAATGCAAAGGAGTTTTTTCCTGAAGTAGATAATGATAATCCTATCAATACGAAAGGGCGTGCCACACGCTGGGGGATTCATGCTCTGCTTGCTGATATGTATCTTTGGTTAGGTGACTATGAAAATAGCATAAAACATTGTAACTCAGTAATTAATTCCGGACGTGTAGGACTGATTGGTAATGGCTTTTTGAATTATTATCCGGGAAATAGTAATGAAGGAATTTTTGAAATACAATATAGTAACCCGAAGAGTCAAACGAATAGTTTCCTGACTTGGTTTAAAGCAGGTACTGACGGATATTACAAAGTATCCGATTATATGACTAATCTTTTTGAACAAAACGAGAATGAATCTCGTGGATTGAATTATTCATATAATGAGGCTGGTTATATTTGGAAGTATCTTGGGGTAGATAATGCTACGGCGCGTGTTGCCTCAGAAAATGATCAGAATTATTTGGTTTATCGTTTAGCTGATGTCTATTTAATGAAAGCAGAAGCACTGATTATGCAGGATAATTATGAAATGGCGGGCGAACTTATAGATAAAACTCGTCAACGTGCCGGTTTGGAAAAAATGACATTAAGTGAAGACAGGTTAACCATGTTGGAATATTTATTGGTAGAGCGGCAGAAAGAGTTCTTTGCTGAAGGTAAAAACTGGTTTGATATGTTACGTATCGGTTTAAGAAGCCAACAGTTATCAGATGTACGGTATAAAAACTTATTCATAGAACAAGCTCTGAAAGCTGTGGCTGCCACGTCGCAATCATTGGGACGAGCTACGTTGTCCAACGAAGGGTCATGGTATATGCCGTTCTCAGAGTCTGAGTTACAGAAAAACCCATTGTTAGTACAAAGTGAATATTATGAAAGTATCAGTAATTAAAAAAAAGAAGGACAATATGAAACGCGTAGTAATTCTATTAGCGGCGGCATTTACTCTTATGTGGGGGGCTTGTTCCGACCCGTATGCCGATCAGGTGTTCAAAGATACAGATAAAATGCCCGCTGCCAGTTTTATGGAAGCCAACGAGGATGTATATTCCTCATGGGTAGATTTATTGAAGTATACCGGACTGTTTAATACAGTGAATCTGAATATGGATTATACTTGCTTTGTACCTGATAATGAAGCGATGTACAAATATCTTCAGGCAAAAGGAAAAAGTTCGGTACGGGAGCTGGATATGGAGGAAGCTTCTAATCTGGTTCGTTATCATACGATAGCTTCTAAACAATATACAACTTCGGATTTTCCTGATGGTATGTTTCCGGATTCTACAGCAAGTGGAGATTATTTAAGTCTGGAAATGCGTGAAGGTGGGTTTCAGGCATTCTATATTAATGGTGAAGCACGTATCAAGGAGTTGAATATTACAGCCACCAATGCAGTGATTCATCTTTTGGAAAGTGTTTTAACACCTGTGACGGGTACTATTGTTGATAATCTGGATGAAAATTATGCTTTAATGCTTGATTTACTCGATAAAACAGGTTATGACAAGCTATTGAGTAGTATTTATATGAATGGTGTAAAGTACCGTTACACTCTTTTTGCTGTACCGGATGATGTGTTTACGGAAGCCGGTATAAATAGTGTGGCATCGTTGGCTGCTTATTTGGGTGAAACAAATACTAATTATACTGATCCAGCCAATAAGGTAAATCGATATGTAGGTTATCATATTGCAAATTCTGCTTATTCATTTGCCGATATGAATACTGATATAGATAATAATACATCGAAAAATGTTTCCATGATGGCATCTAATACCCTTATCAGTATGAGATTGGTAAATGAGATGTTTTTTCTGAACTATAATGAAGAAACAAAGAAGGGTATCAGTGTCACTCGAAAAAATCTGAATTGTAAGAATGGAGTCATTCATGTGGTAGATGGGATGATGGAAATTACAGAACCGAAAGCAACTAAAGTCACTTGGGATTTGACCGATTATCCGGAGCTGGCAGGTGTATGTGAGAAGTATCAATTAGAAAATCAATCTGAAACATATACTCGTAGTCTGGCATATGATACATTGAACTGTTATAAACTTTCTGGTGGATATGGTAGTAACTATACTTATCATCTGGCTAATAAAAATGAAGCAATGTATAAAGCTTCCAATCACGATTGTATGTTTCTGAATCTTGGAAAATATGGTTGGATACAGATGGAATGTCCGATGATCATTGCTGGTAAATATAAAATATCTCTGGTACATTACAATCAGGCTCTCAAAACTAAAGAAGGACGATGGTCGGTTATCGTTGACGGCGAATATGTGGGAGCACAGGTTACTACCTGGGGAAATAGTACCTCCAAAAGTGAGATGATTACCACAACCGTAGGAGAGGTGGAGTTTACTGAATCGGTACCTCATACAGTACGTTTTATGGCGGGTGATGATTATTACTCTTATTTGGATTGTTTGATATTTGAACCAATTAATTAAAAGGAGGAATTATGAATAAGTATATCTTATCTATATGTGCATTGCTTACCCTGATTTTTATTTCTTGTTCGGATAAATGGGATGAATATTATCATGGGAGTAATAAATTATCAGAAGAAATTTTGGATGAAACTTTGAGGGAGTTTTTTGACGGTAATCCTGAATATAGTGAATTTTACAATCAACTTAAAGCATGTGGTCTTGACAAAGAGCTAACCAAGGAGCAACAACAACTTACTTTTTGGGTAGTAGATAACGCTGCAATGACTGCTTCGGGAATTGACTCTAAGGACACTCTAAGAATGGAGTATCATATTAATTATTTGCCTTTTCTGCAGAGTGATTTGAAAAATGGTTTGCGTATTCCTACACTGAATGGGGTATACCTTCAAATAACTAAACAGGGGGAAGATACCTACGTTAACAAGTCTAAAGTACAACGTTCCTATCGTTTGAAGAACGGGGTTGTTCATGTGATTGACGAATTAATGAAATCAAAAATTAATATGTTCGATTACATAAAGAATCTTCCGGATGAGTATTCTATATTTCGTGATTCTGTCATGAAGAATAATGAAATGCGTTTTGATAAAGTAAACTCTATTCCTACTGGGGTAGATATAACTGGTAATACTGTGTATGACTCTGTCTTCTATGTGTACAATCCGCTGTTTGAGAAAGCGGAGTTCAACTCGGAATTTAAACAGTTTACTCTTTTCTTACCGGATAACAATGTGATGAAAGACTGCTTCGATAAATTGAAGATACAATATACGGCTATGGGAAAAACATTGACAGCACTGGACTCGGCTACGGCTATGACGTGGATTAAAGAAGCTGCATTCTATACCGGAGAATTGAAAAATTTTAGTACCATAGATATAAAATCTTCTTTTAATAGGATTTGGCGTACTACTGTTCAAAAAATAGATGAAAGTAGTATGGAAGAGTTGAGTAATGGTATTATGTATAAAATGACGAATGTAAAGATACCAACTAACTATATTCTGACACGCATCAAGTCGTTAGTGCATTATTATGAATATCTTACGGAAGAGGAACAGAAAATGTATTATAGTTTTATGAATACGACTAAGATTGCTATTTTTGAAGATTCTGCGACTCCCAAACCTGAAATTCTGTCAAACTATTATATCTTGGATTTAAATGGTGACGAAGATGTTTCTCCTTTCTGGGCTGAGTTTCCTCCACTGGAACGATATAGAGAAAAAGAGAACGATCCTTATAAAGCGAGAGTGATGCAAGTTCCTTGTGGTGAGTATGACCTATATATGGGATTTCATAGTAGTGGGCACCCGTATGTCAATGTTTATTTTGATGGTAATACCGATGGGAAAAGCCCTTCACCAAATGCTAATATGAAATTGATAGGTTCTAATCTCTCTATCGTTTCATCTACTCCATGGAATTTTGATCGTGTAAATGAGACAACAGCTGACTTGTATGGAGATAAAGTTGTGAAATGGGATGGACTTGGTGGTCCGGTTGGCACTGTAAAAATAGAAGGTGAAGGTATGAGCTCCTTCCGTATCCGTGTGGAATTCTACAAAGGAGACAGTAAGAAATTGCGCATTTACCATTGGGCTTTGAAGCCTTCGGCAAATAATTATTAATCCTATAGCATTAGAATAATGAATAACTATAAAATAATATTGATAATATTTCTTTCTACCTTTTGCTTTATGAATTTGAAAGCACAAAAAGGTGGAATGAAAATCTCGGGTACAGTGGTCAGTTCCTATGGTAATCAGCCTTTATCCGATGCGGTGATTACGTTATCGGGTATGGATGAGACGGTTACTTGTGATAGTATCGGACGATTTATTGTTAATAATGTGTCTGCTAAAGCTACTATATCCGTATGGTGTCCGGGTTTTTATACGAAAGAAGAACCTATAGCAGGACGTGCAGAGCTACGTATTGTATTGATACCAGACGATATGAAAGGATACGCCGACAAAGTTACACTACCCTCTGTGGGCTTGGTGAGACAAAATGTGAAACAAACCAATCTTACGTCGGTTAGTAAAAGTGAACTTAACTTAGCTATAACAGATGTAGAACAAGGATTTCGTAACATTCCCGGAATAGAACTTATTTCAAAAGGGGGGCAGAATAGTGAAGGAAACTATTTCAAGTTACGGGGTGCTAATACGATGGTAGCCAACTCTTCTCCATTGATTGTAATAAATGGTATACCTTACATGCCCGATATGAACGAATCTGGGGTTATTGGTGGATACTCTAAGAATATTTTCAGTGTAGTGAATGTACAGGATATTGAGAATATTACGGTTCTGAAAGGGGCAGATGCCGCTTTATATGGCTCATTGGGATCAAATGGGGTTATTATGATCGAAACAGATAAAGCTGCGGATCTTGATACAAAAGTCGAATTTATAGGGCAATACGGACTTTCATGGAATAATGCTACACTACCGGTTTTAGGAGTAAACGATTACAAGAGTCTGATGGGGAATATAGCTTTGACAAAATATGAAGATATGTCTGATGCATTGGCGGCTTTTCCTTTTTTAAAAGAAGATCCGGGTTATTATTACAATTATCTCTATAATAATAATACTGACTGGCAAGATTTGATTTATCGGAATGCTTTTGTCACAGATAATGTGTTAAAAATCAAAGGTGGTGATGCAATCGCTAAATATGATTTCTCTATCGGCGTGAAAAATAAGCAAGGAGTGGTAGAGGAGACAAACTCGACCAAATACTATGCTCGTATGAATGCCGATGTGAATCTTAGTAAAAATGTGAAATTATTTTCGACGATTTCATTCGGATATACAAACAACCGAGTGGCAGAACAGGGAATGATATCAGAAACGAATCCGATATTAACAGCTTTGCGCAAGGGTCCTTTATTCTCTCCTTATAATAAAGACAGTAAGAATAACCTGTTGCCGGATTTTGCTTCCATTCGTGATGCTGATGGTAATCTGATAGAGAACAATAGTGTAAGTAATCCGCTTTCTGTTGTCAATGATGTGGAGATGAAACAGCACGCTTATGATGTATTGATGAATGCCGGTTTATTATATACCATAAATGATAATTGGAACTTGAAAGCCAATTTTGGTTTAAATTATAATCTGACACAAGAAGATGCTTTCGTTCCGGGTGTAAGTATTACTACTATTATGCCGTTAGAAAACCGCTTGGCAGAGAATACGATACGTTCGGCGGAAGGAACGACTCTAAATACTTATTATGCCCTTGAACTGGGCTATCAGAAAGTACTGGCAAGTATACATACAGTTTCTGCAGCGGCAGGTGCCCAAATTGCAATGAATAGTATTGATTACAACGCTGGTTCGGGATGGAATACTGCAAATGACTATTATAAAACATTGAATAATGTGCAGACCATCGGACGTTCATATTATGGTTATATAAATAAATGGAACTGGATGAATTATCATGTTTCTGCTAAGTATAATTATAATCATCAGTTGTTTGCAGGTGTTAATCTCTCAGCTGACGGTTCATCATCTGTAGGTGCCGACGCTTCTCGTATACAGGTTTATCCGGCTGTAAATGTAGCATGGAGTGTGAGTAATTCATTATTAAAAAATATGCCACAACTGGATAATCTGAATGTACGTGCTGAATATGTCATGACCGGAAATAGCCGTTTTGCTTCTACTATCGGAGAGTATTATTATTTAAACCGTGTATTCAAAGGATTATCAGGGTTGGTACGTGCGGGAGTCCCCAATACGAAAATCACTCCGGAGTTAACCAATACATTCAATGTCGGTTTGGATCTTGCCATGTTCAATAATCGCGTGATGTTGACTGTAGACTACTTCAATAGTAAAAGTTCGGATTTGATTATGCCGGTAGAGATTTCGTCTGTATATGGTTCGAATTATATGTATCGTAATATGGGAGAAGTTGTGAATCAAGGTTTTGAAATTGGGGCACAAATAGGATTGATACAGAATCGTGATTTTAAATGGTATATAGGCGGAACACTTTCTACTTGTAAAAATGAAGTGAAATCATTGGGAGGGGAAAGTGAGATTGTTCTTTCTATGAGTGACGGCTCAGCTGTGGTTTCCAAGGTTGGTCAACCTTTGTACTCTTTTTATGGGTATCAGACAGCTGGTGTATTTGCTACTGATGCTGCGGCAGAAGCAGCAGGAAAGGACGGAAAGGCATTGACTAATGCGATTGGTGTACCTTTCGCTGCGGGCGATATGCACTTTGTAGATCAGAATAATGATGGAAAAATAGATAAGGATGATCGTGTTAATTTAGGAAGCGCACTTCCCGATTTTTATGGTAGTTTCTTTACTTCTGTGGAATATAAGGGGATACAACTGTCACTCACGTTCGGCTATAGTAAGGGTAATAAAATGTACAATGCTGTAAGGCGTTCTATGGAGTCTATGTCCGACTTTTCTAATCAGTTGACTTCTGTTAACCGTCGTTGGATGGCCGAAGGGCAGATCACCGATATGCCTCGTGCTGTTTATGGTGATCCGATGGAGAATAATCGTTTTTCTGATCGTTGGATTGAAGATGCTTCTTATTTAAAATTAAAAGAACTGATGGTAAGTTATAAATTTAAATTGTTTGCTGGCACTACTGTGTTTGTTGCTGCTGAGAATCTGTTTACAGCTACCGACTATCTGGGATTAGATCCGGAAACGATGTATTCTTATGATAGTTCGATGCGTGGTTTTGATTATGGAAAGGTAGCAAATCCGCGTACAGTAAAATTCGGTTTTAAGGTTCAATTCTAAAATTATATAAAGGTAAGTTATGAAAAAAAGAATATATTTCTTGGCATTATTGTTTCCTTTGTTGACGGGGTGTGATGATTTTTTCACTCCGAATACTGATGATGCATTGCTGGAAAAAGACTATATAGGAACTTCTTATGAGCTATATACAGGCTACATGGGGCTGGCTGCTTGTGTACAAGATGTAGTAGACCAAGCCATGTTTTTGGAAGGATTGAGGGGAGACCTGCTGGAACCTACTACCAATGCTTCAATAGATATGTGGGATGTTTATAATTACAAAGATTTACAAACTCCGTTTACTGATAATGAATTGGCTGATCCCAAAGGATTTTACGCTCTTATCATGAATAGTAATGATTATCTTAAACATGTATTTGAATACAGAGAGCAATATCCTACTGTGTTATCTGACAGTGATTATAAAGGTATTATTGGTGGTGCGTTACGATATAAAGCATGGGCTTATCTGATGCTTGCTAAAATATATGGTGAAGCCGTCTATTTAGATGATCCTTTGGCTACTTATCAGGACTTGTCACAATATCCCGTACTTAAATTCGATCAGTTGATAGATAAGTGTATCAGTTTGGTTGAAAATGGAATGAATGGTATTAATGGGAAAGGAGATATACGTTGGTCTACCGTGTTGTATCCGGGACAGGGTGATTCTCCCGAGTCTTTGGAGTGGAACCGTATTTGCCCTACTCCCGAGTGTTTGTTAGCTGAGCTTTATTTGTATAAAACAAAGAAGGAAAACTCAGCAGACGAAAATGCTGTTTATTATCAGAAAGTATGGGATAACTGTGTTAGTATTATTCGTACCGGTGGAGAACAAGAGGCTAGTTTTACATTGAATAAGTCGAAGTACGAGGGTTCCTGGAGTCAATTGTTCTCAACAACAACCTATAATCGTCAGGATCATATTTCTGTGGCTTTCTATGATTATAGTAAAAAACAAACGAATCGGGTGATTGAGTACTTTTCTAATACTTATCCAAATAAATATTATTTGCGTCCGGCTGTGACAGCTGTAACCCGGTGGGAAATAAGTGGTGCTAATGATCAGAAAAATAGAGGAATTAATAAATCCTATAAAGAAAGTACGGA
This sequence comes from Bacteroides sp. K03, assembly GCF_019734355.1. Classification (NCBI taxonomy): domain Bacteria; kingdom Pseudomonadati; phylum Bacteroidota; class Bacteroidia; order Bacteroidales; family Bacteroidaceae; genus Bacteroides; species Bacteroides sp. K03. The sequence goes on along the minus strand of NZ_JAASHC010000035.1, from coordinate 7,186 downwards.
AGGACTGATTTTTTATAAATTCTTAGGAGCTCATACTACCAGTGATTATATTTATCGTAATGATGTGCCTTTATGTTATTACAAAGCTGCTGATATCCATTTGTGGCTGGCCGAGGCCTGTGCCGGATTGGGACGCTATCGTGAAGCATTACAGTTCCTTAATGGTCAGTCTTCTGCCCGACAGAATTTCGGTTCGCTCTATAATAAAGCTACTAATACATTTTCACCCCCGTTCTCTGACTATCCTGTTTGCCTGTATCAATGTGTCGGTAAAGAGAGCCAGTTGAACTGTCAGGGAGTTCGTGGACGTATTGCGGCTCCGGCTTTGGGTGAATGGATTTTAGGTGAAGACGAAGAAACCAACGAGGTGATCGTTGAGCCGGAGTATGCCCATTGGATGGTAGATTCATTACTGGTTGAAGAGTCGAGGTTAGAGTCTGCCGGTGAAGCACGTACTTACTATACGATGTTGCGTTCGGCAAGGCGCTGGGGAGATAAGGCGCGTAAGATATGGGCAGATAAAGTTGCTGAAAAATATGTCACAGCTACTTCTGTGGGTAGTAACTTAGAGACTTCTGATGAGAACTGGTTTATTAGATATGATTTGAAGCTGAATAAGTAATCAAATGAAAAAAATAAGTATAGTATTATGTTTTTTGCTTCTTAGAGGTATCATGATACCTCTGTGGGGGCAGGCTCAGGAAAAATTGGATAGAGGAGTAGTTGCCGTAAAATCTTCCGACGGAGTGTTTCTGTCCTGGCGTAGTTTAGTTACTGATGCCAGAAAATTGGGCTTTGACATCTATCGGGATGGAGTCAAAATCACGACTATTCCTGTGGTAACTACAACCAATTATGTAGATAAAGACGGTACTGTAGCTTCTCGCTATATGCTTAAAGGGGTACTGGATGGTACAGAGACCGAAACCACAAAAGAAGTGTCCGTCTGGGCGGAACAATATAAAAGAATTCCTCTAAAACGTCCGGGAGGTGGAGTGACTTTACCTTATGACGTTGTTCAAACGGATAAAGATAAAACGCGTGAAACTTATCCGGATGGGCAGGAATATACTTACACTCCGAATGATTGTAGCGTGGGTGATGTTGACGGAGACGGGGAATATGAGATTATAGTGAAATGGGATCCGACCAACTCACGCGATAATTCTTTCTATGGATACACAGGCAATGTTTATCTGGATTGCTATAAGTTGGACGGAACTTTCATGTGGAGGATTGATCTTGGTAAGAATATACGTGCCGGAGCCCATTACACTCAATTCATGGTGTATGACTTTGATGGTGACGGTAAAGCCGAAGTTGCCTGTAAAACGGCGCCGGGAACTATTGATGGGCAGGGAAAATCTGTAATAATGGGGAGCGATGATCCCAATGCCGACTACCGCTCTTCCGGTAGTAAAGCAGGAATTGTGGTGGATGGCCCTGAGTATCTGACTGTTTTTAACGGACAGACAGGAGCGGAGATTTCGACCATTGCTTACAGTCCTCTTCGTGGAAACATTAATGATTGGGGGGATGGATATGGTAACCGTTCGGAACGTTATCTGGCATGTGTGGCATACCTTGACGGAGTAAAACCAAGTTTAGTGATGTGCCGTGGATATTATGCACGTACAGCACTGGCCGCTTATGATTTTGACGGAACAAAACTGACAATGAGATGGGCTCATGATTCTAAAGTATCCGGTTCGGGAGCTTATGGACAGGGAAACCACAATCTGTCGGTAGCAGATGTAGATGGAGACGGATGTGACGAGATCGTTTACGGAGCGTGTGTCATCGATCAGGATGGGAAAACGTTGTATCGTACCGGTTTAGGACATGGAGATGCTATTCACTTGTCCGATTTGGATCCCGATTTGGATGGGTTGGAAGTCTTTTCACCTCATGAAGAAAAAACGGCTGCTTATGGGTATGAGGTGCACTCTGCCGCAACAGGCGAGATTATATTTGGCGAGAAAACCGGAACGGACGTCGGGCGTGGGATTGCTGCGGATATAGATCCTGCTCACCGTGGGTTTGAAATGTGGTCGACTGCCAATGGTAATGTATACGATTGCAAAGGGAATATCATAGCCAGTAAGAACCGCCCTTCCGTTAACTTCAGGGTGTATTGGGACGGTGATTTGCAGGACGAACTGTTGGATGGAGTTAAGATTGATAAATGGAACGGCACGAAAGCGAACCGTATGATTACTTTGTCCGATTACAGCAATGCCGCTTCCTGCAACTCTACCAAAGCCACTCCCAATTTGAGTGCTGACATATTGGGGGATTGGCGTGAAGAAATTATCCTATGGGATTCAAAGACTTGCTCCGATCTGTTGGTCTTTACCACTATTATTCCTACTGAATATAAGATAACCACTTTGATGCACGACCCTGTTTATCGCATGGGAATAGCCTGGCAAAATGTGGCTTATAACCAACCTCCTCATCTGGGTTACTACCTGGGAGATCAGGATACGGAAAATGCTTCATTCGCGAAGAAGGGCATCGGTTATCTGAACCAGTCGATAGACCTGGGTGAAGCGATTTCACCGATTTCATATTCATGGAAGAATGCGGAAGATGTAAAAATAGCAGGACTGCCGGAAGGGCTTACCGTTGTCGTGGACAAGGAAGAATGTCTTTTCACGATTGAAGGAACTCCCCAGGCAACAGGCACGTATGCGTATACCATAGAGAGTGTTGGCGGACTTACCGTAGCTACTCTCTCCGGAACGATTAAAGTGAAAGCTCCGGTGATATTGAATGAATTAGCCTATTTCTCATTTGATGAAACAACCGGTACATCTGCTGTCAATTCGGTGTATGGAAAAGCAGAGGCAGTAGGTTTTGTTCCCACATGGATAAGTGGGGTCCGCCAACAGGCATTGGAGCTGCCCGCAACTCCTGCAACCCGTAGAATGGAACAACCCTCTTACGATCAATTACAACTGGGCACCGGGGATTTTAGTATTGAACTGTGGTTCCGTTCCAACGGAGACAATGGTGTAGACTGGTATCTGTTCCACAAAGGTAGCCATGCGAAGAATGCTTCGACCGGTGCTACTGGGAAATGGGTCGGATTACAGTACAAGAATGGAAATCTTACCTTTGGTATTGACGATGATGTTACGAAATCCAATCTCGACATTCCTGCTACTCAATATTTCAATGGTGAGTGGAACCACATAGTCTGTGTCCGTGATGGTGAAACCAAAACATTGAAAATGTATATTAATGGAGTTTTCCAAGGTGAGGTGACTGACAAAACCGGTGATATTTCAGAGTCGGAGTTGTTTGTTATCGGTAACTGTAATGTGAACTTCAATACTCCCTTTACCGGGGCAATTGATGAGCTTCACGTCTATGGAGGAGCCATGAGTGCCGCCAAAGCAAAGGAACGTTATGAGCTTAATAAGCCAACCGGCATCTCGGGAGAAACGGCATTCCACTCTGATCTGAACATTTATCCGCTTTATTTCAAGGATGAAATAACGGTTGAATTCCCGGCAGAGATATCCGGATGTACTACAGTTTCGATGTACTCTTCTGCGGGTACACTTGTTCACCGCACTGCCTATGTGGTAGACGGAGGAGCAGTACTGTACATCAGCGGATTGGACAGTTTGCCCAAAGGTACTTATCTTATTGTAGTGGAAGCAGGAACAACGAAGTTTGTGAAGAAACTGTTAAAGTAATAACATTTGATTTGTTTTCTATGGTACACGGATGAGGCAGATAGAGGACGGATGACAACGGATAAGATTCTCTCCTTTTGATTAATAAATAAATAAAATCCCCGTTGTTTCCGCCTTTTCTGTCTTATCTTTGTGCTATACAAAAACACAGAATTTCAATTGTTCTATACAGAGTTTAAAACAATTGAAATTCTGTGCTTTCTGTAATAAACTGATTTACACTGTTAATTTTCCTATTTGAGATGAAGTATATATTAGCTTTCTGGTTTATTTTTCTCTTTCAGGCGGTCTTTGCCCAGTCTACATCTACACATCGCCGCTATCTTTCCGGTACGGGATTGAATCACACCGTGACGTGGGATTTCTATTGTTCCGATGGGAATAATAGCCGTCGGTGGAGTAAGATCGAAGTACCCTCACAATGGGAATTACAGGGGTTTGGTACTTATACCTATGGACGGTGGTACAAGGAAAAAGGGGTAAAGAATCCGAGTATGGAAACCGGAATTTACCGACACTCTTTTAAAGTACCGAAGGAATACACCGGACAGACAGTGCAAATCGTTTTTGATGGGGTAATGACTGATACTGAAGTTCTGGTGAACGATTGTGTAGCAGGATCGGTTCATCAAGGAGGTTTTTATCGTTTCTCCTATGATATAACCAGGCTTCTGAATTTTGGAGGTAAGAACCGGTTGGAAGTACGCGTCAGTAAGCATTCTGCCAATAAATCGGTAAATGCTGCCGAACGTAAAGCTGACTGGTGGCTGTTTGGCGGTATCTATCGTCCGGTATGGCTTGAAATAAAACCAAAGGAACATATCGATCGGGTTGCAGTGAATGCTTTGTGTGATGGACATTTGTTGGCGGATGTCTATTTGTCAGGAGCAAAATCCGGTTATTGTTTATTAGCAACTGTTGAGAATCTAAAGAGTGGCGAATTGCTCAAAGAACATTCTTTCCAACTGACAGATAGTGCTACTCTTTATCGGTTGGATACTCAATGGGAGAATATTCTTCCCTGGACCCCTGAATCTCCGAATCTTTATCTTCTTAAATTAAAACTGCTCAATCGGAGCGGGCAACTATTACATCAACATCAGGAACGCATCGGGTTTCGTACGGTAGAGTTTCGTCCCCGGGACGGAATTTATGTCAATGGTGTGAAGATTGTAATGAAAGGTATCAACCGTCACTCTTTCCACCCGGATGGTGGACGCACTACGAATAAAGAGATTAGCGTGCAGGATGCTTTGTTATTGAAAGAGATGAATATGAATGCTGTCCGTTCTCACTATCCGCCTGATACACATTTCCTGGATGCTTGTGATTCGTTGGGACTTTTTGTTATTGATGAATTGGCTGGCTGGCAAAATGCTTATGATGAAAATGTAGGCAAACGTTTACAACAGGAGATGATTATCCGTGACGTAAATCATCCTTCTATTGTGCTTTGGAGTAATGGGAACGAAGGAGGCTGGAATTCTGCTCTTGATAAACATTTCTCGGATTATGATCCTCAGCAACGGCATGTAATTCATCCCTGGGCCGATTTTAGCGGACTGGATACACATCACTATCCGGCGTATCTCACCGGCGTAGCCCGTTTTACTAATGGCTATAATGTCTTTATGCCTACCGAATTTATGCATGGTCAGTACGATCAGGGACATGGAGCCGGACTGGAAGATTTTTGGGTTAATTACACTTCTCATCCCCTTTTCGCCGGTGGCTTTATGTGGGCATTTTCCGATGAAGCTGTCCGCCGGACAGATCAGGGCGGACGATTGGATTCTGATCGGTTCAATGCTCCCGATGGGATTGTTGGACCTTATCGTGAGCGGGAAGGAAGTGTGTATACAGTACGCGAAGTCTGGGCTCCCATTCAGTTCCGGCAATTTTATATAACATCTTCTTTTCGCGGAGAATTTGCTATCACCAATACCTATTTATATACTAATCTCCGTGATTGCCGGATGAACTACCGTCTTCACCGTTATCCTTCACCTTTGCAAAAGGAGATTGATGGCTGTTGTATTGATAGCGGAGAGGTTCGTTTGCCGTCTCTCGCCCCCGGTGAAACCGGATATGCACACATGCAGTTGCCTTCCTGCTTTTGGGAGGCAGATGTGTTGGAATTGGAAGCTTTCGGACCGGATGGTAAGAGCCTTTGTAACTGGACATGGCCTGTGCGTTATGCCGATGAGTATTTGAAACGTGAAATGCCTTCCTTCCTAACTGCTAATAAGAATATGGCTTCTTTAAGTCAGTGTGATTCGCTGGTGACATTAAGTAGTAATGGGATTGCTGTTTCTTTTCGGAAGAGTAATGCCACTATTGCCAAGGTGGTAAAAGAACACACACATATCGAAGTTCCATTAACCAATGGCCCTCTTCCGGTAGGTATGAAAATGGAATTAGTTCGTTATTCCACTCGTTTGGAGGGAAGCGATGCGGTGTTCTGTGCTTATTACCGGGGGGGAGTTGACTCTATACAATGGCGCCTTTCGGCTTCCGGCCTGTTATCTATGGATGCTGTATTGCTCAATCGTGCTTCCGGCGGGGGCGGATTTGATGATGCTTTTATGGATGAGGCTGTATTGAATCTTGGTCTGACCTTTTCTTATCCTGAGACAGCCTGTACGGGGATGCGCTGGTTTGGACGTGGTCCCTATCGCGTATGGAAGAACCGGGTGAAAGGAGCCAATTATGCTATTTGGCAAAAAGAGTATAACAACACGATAACCGGAGAGAGTTTTGAGAATCTGGTTTATCCGGAGTTTAAAGGATATCACGCTAATTTTTATTGGGCTACAGTGCAGAGTCGCATTGCCCCTTTTACGGTTTATTCTTCTACCGATGGACTCTTTCTTCGTATGTTTACTCCACAAGAGCCTTTCGGTAGGCAGGATGGGATTAATACGATGCCCGATTTTCCTTCCGGAGACATCTCTTTCTTATTAGATATTCCCGCTATCCGTTCATTTAAACCGATATCACAGCATGGCCCACACAGCCAGCCGGGAATTGTACGTATTAAAAAAGGAGATGAAGGACTAAGCATCAGATTGTTTTTTGACTTTATGTAGTATTGAAAGTTGTACCCATTGGTATAAGGTACCAATGGGTATAATACTTTGAGAATAGTTTAGAACGTACTAATTACAATGAAAATCAGATCCGATACTTTATATCAGATTTATATTAGTTATCGAAATAAGCATTATCTCTCATACATTGTATACGCTCACCACGCCTTTTCTTCTTTTAAAATTAGATTTATTTCTGTTTATGTTATTGAAAAACAGTAGATTAATAAAGTGTATTCTTTATGTTATAAAAGTACGTACTTAAGTATGTGTTAAATGTACACTTTTGTATGATAAAAGTACGTACTTTATGGGTTCTTCTTCAATTTAGTTGAAAAAGACATGTTCCATCACCATCTTAATTCTTAGCAACTCTAATCCTGCCCTTCC
>NZ_JAASHC010000034.1:0-59287 GCF_019734355.1 Bacteroides sp. K03 | reverse complement strand
GATTTTGAATCCCATAGAGCCTACTTTGCAAAAGTGACTTATCAAACACGGTTCAACTAAATTGAAGAAGAACCATTATTATACAACAAAAGTGTACACTTATGTCATACAAGAGTGTACACTTTTGTAACCATCTAATTTTCAACAATCTAACATTTCACATAACCTTATTTCTATTGACCTTCTGATCTCTATCTCCGGCTAATAGATTTTCTTCCTTTTTTATATGATTATGAATATAAAATTAATAATTCCCACATGAAAAAGATTTTATTTATGTGTTTGTTCTGCCTTTACTTATTCGGTTCACATGCACAAACCCTCTTTCACAAATCGACCACCCTCCCCCGGGTAGGTGACAAAATCTATAAACAGGAAATTCGCTTTCTTCCTCCGGGAGAAAGCGGTACGGGAAAAGTATGGCAATTCGACCACCTGACTCCTGTAGACGAACAGTATGAGCTGATCTATACCGGCAATGATTCTCTATTGACAGGCACTGAACATCGAACCCGATACACTTATCGTGTGACAGGAGATTCTCTATTGAAAACCGAAGTCGAAAATATATCCACTTACCAGAAAGCAATTCATCCTGAACTCCTGGCCGTATATCCCATACAATTGGGTAGCCACTTCGAAAGTTACTTTGGCTATACCGGTGAATACCAACATGCCTATGGCATGGAACTATTGGGCAAAACCACTGTTTCCGTTGATGCGGCAGGAACCCTGATCATAGCCGGAGATACCATTCCTGATGTATTGCGGATACATATTAAACGACGATTTGTACAAGATCTGAACCTGAGTAACGAATCCGTAATGGCAGAAGACTCCGCTTTGTGGTTACGCCAGTTCACTCCGGACAGTATCTCATATCGCATCAGCAGAGATACACTCGTTACACAGACCGATACTTATAGTTGGTACGCTTCAGGCTATCGTTATCCGATAGTAGAGACAGTGGAAAACACACTAATCCGCCACGGTGTTTCCATTCCTCATTTTCAGACTGCTTTCTACTATCCTCCGGTTGACCAATATTATACATTGAATGAAGATGCGGAGAATCGGCAGAAGCGTGAAGAGACACTTACACAACGGCAGTTGGGAAAGAATGCATCCCACAATGGCTCATTCTCATTAGAGGATGCGATGGGAAAATGTAAATTCTATCAGGAAAGCAATAACCTGGTTGTAGAATATATGCTGAATACTTCCTGCGAGGTTGAAATAGCTCTATATACCGTTCAGGGTGAACTGTTGGCTATTTATCCGAAGAAAGCATTGCGTCCGGGACAATATCGTGAGTCCATCGCTATTGATTCTTTGCTATCAGAGCGCTATGTATTACGTCTGATCGTCAATGGCAAAGTCTATGGCGAGAAAATCTGAGTACTGACTACTATATTCAAATACTATTATGAAAAATTTATCAAGCCTTTATCAAACCGCCACCTTTCTCTTGCTCCTCTGTATGGGATGCTGCGAAACGGTCTCTGCCGATAATCCCATCAAAATCTCCCAACCTCAAATCTCGCCTGTCTCTCCGGAAGCGGCGGCTGTACAAAAATATATTTGCTATCCGGTTAATCATAGTACAGGATTGGCCGATATCACCATTCCGTTGTATACCATTAAAGCCGGCGATTTAGAGCTTCCTATCACTTTGACCTATCATTCTGCCGGAATTAAACTCCATCAGTTAAGCGGCTGGGTGGGTACAAACTGGACATTAAATGCCGAGCCTTCCGTCATGCGGGAAATCAAAGGTATTCCGGATGACGCAAAACGCGGAGGATACAGAACCTTAGAATACCTTAAAAACAAAGATAACAGTAACTCCGATGAACTAACTCGCTTCTTCAGACGAATTGAAGATAAGGATTGTGACAGCGAACCCGATCATTTCTATTATAAATTACCTAACCGAAGTGGTACTTTTTATTTAGGAGTAAAATATACAGGATACAACTATATTCCTTACAATGCAGGTTTTGGTATCTATCCGTATACGCCTTTAAAAATTTCCGGTTGGGAACTTATTGGCGAAAATGGTGTCGATATAGAGGACGAAAATGGTGTCTGGTATGAGTTTGGTGGAGAAATGGATGGATATACGGAGAAGACCGGAAATTATAATACCCGCTGGCTATGCAAGAGTATTAATTCCCGTCAAACAAGAGCGTGTATATCATTTAGATACAGCGGTTTACAGCGAAAGCGAATTAATCCCAGCTATTCTTCTGATTATGTTGTATTGGAAGATAAAATGGAATATAATGTTGGCAGCGGCAGAAGCTCTGTATCTGATTCTACTTGGTTTCCAATAAAAGAGAACACTTTCTTACGTCGTTCAGACAGTGTGAATGTCCCCATGTCTCGTTCTAATTATTATGGAGGCTATAGACTACTAATCAAGCAAAGAGGTCGGGTTTATTATGGAAATATCACAGATGGAAAAGTCGAGATACTCAGTTCATCTTATCCCAGCGAACAGGAATATGCGATTTTCAATCCTTACGATTCCGACTTTGTGGACGAACGCAAGCTAACGCGTATTGACTTTGGCGGAGGTATCGTTTTATTTGAGCAGGACCCGGAAGACAACCTAAGTACCATTACAGTCAAGTCAAAAGACGGAAGTATTATCCGGAAATTTCAATTCTATATCTCCAGGTACAATGCATACACGGAACTCACAAAATTAGATTCAATCGCTGTTACTGCCGGTAGAGATCCCGAGCGTCGTTTGTATTCTTTTTTATATGATAAGCCTGATTATGTTCAGCCTGTATCCAGCTCGGCAATGGATCATTGGGGATATTATAATGGACAACATGAATTAAACAACGGCACTCGACTCTTTATTCCCTACGGTCGTTATTATGTAAACGACAATTATTACTTCCATTATGGAGATAGTGCCCGCGAATGCAATGAATACTATATGAAAACAGGCGTCCTAACCGACATCTTCTCACCGGAGGGAGTACGTACAAACTTCAGTTATGAAGCCAATCGGTACGGAAAGGTATTCAGTGGTGCTGCGAATTATCAAAAGAAAGTCTATTTGGCAGGAGGACTGCGGGTAAGCATGATTAGAGAGAGCGATATGCATGGTGGCTTTTCCAGATATCGTTATTTTCAGTATGGTCTTTCTGCTCCGGAAGGAAAATATGGCAATGACGGTACCGGACTTGGTGTAGCTAAGGTAGCAGTAACTCAACGAGATTATTGTACGGAACAAGAGCGACTGACTATTGACCATCTCGGCGAAAGAAATCTTTGTCGCACACATACATGGGGCGCGACTCCTGTTTCCAATATCTCGTTCGGCAATGGTAATTCAGTGATTTATCCTTATGTGAGGGAACAAGTGATCGCCGATGGAGCAGAAATTCGTACAGACTATCATTTCAGTGCTCCTGAGTGGGATTTATATGGTGGCATTCCGCAGGATCCTTTCTCTCCGAGACAAGTTCGCCAGGATATTTCAAAACCCTTTGATCCCGACAAAGGCGAAGATGCTTTACGCTATGGGCACCTTATCAAGAAAGAGATATACAGCGGAGATACGTTGGTAGAAAAGCACGAATACGAATATTCCATTTACCAAAAGCCATTCAAAGAGGATAATGATTATACTTTCGCAGTTGTTTTTGGACGGCCTTATAAGACTCGTGTTTGTAACGTTCAGGAGTATGATAGTCGTCCTCAAGAATTATATAAAGATTATACGTGGATGAAAGAACGAGGCGCTTCCCGTTTGAAGCGTGAACGCACCACCCGTTTTTCGGATACAGGCGAGACAAGCATCCTAACTCGCGAGCATGTTTATCATCCCGACAGTAGTAATGTATACGATGGATTTGATGCAGAGTTAAATGGAGGAGGTACACTTTATGCAACCAACCACTTAAATCCACTATGGACCCGAACCCGAACAGGCAACAGTGAGATTATGGAACAGTTTATATATCCTGAAGAGGCAAAGAAGAATATAACAATAAATTTGGGGCAAGACTTTCTACTGTCATGCAATGCGATCAATAAATTACTGGTTTATAAACGCGTTTGCGGAAAAGATACGACCTCTTTAAGGAATGTATATGCGGGGCTCAATATTTACGCCGTTCAAGCCTGGAACCCAACATTATCCCAATACGAAGATCGCCTCAAATACACCTATAATGATTTTGGAAATATCAGTTCGGTCACTTCCGATGGCAAGATTTACACCAGCTATCTTTGGTCGTATTACAATCAGTATCCTGTCTTTAAAGTAGAAAATGCCAATATTGCCAAGGTACTTTCCGCACTCAATAAAGATCAGGCATGGCTTACACAGTTGGAAGCACAAGGGCAGCCCGATGTCTTCGCCTTATCCGGCACCAGCCTCCCGCATACCACCTTATATACCTATCGGCCCTTGATAGGAGTTTCCTCCATCAGAGGTGCCGATGGAGTTAATACCTATTTTGAGTATGATTACTGGGGACGTCTTATTCGTTCGTATATCCTTGAAGATGGAGTTGAAAAGACTATTTCCACATTCACATACAATACTCCCGGTTATCATCTATAGTATAAAAGTATAATCAATAAAAGTAAATCAACATGAATCGAACCATTCATTTTACACTTCTACTTTTGTGCATATCCCTGTCTCTGCCTTCTCTGCTAAAGGCTCAGAACAAAAACAAACATTATGTGCAAACTCATCTGATGACAGAGGAGGACGGTAGCCGTTCACGCGAAACAGTAACATACTACGACTCTTTCGGCCTGGAATACGAAACACTGGAAGTAGGTGCCACCCCACAAGGAAAAGACCTACAGACTCCCATTGGCTATGATGGCTTTTTCCGGAAAACGATGGAGTTCCTTCCCCGTCCCGCCGGGAATACTGATTTTTATGCGGATACCAATCCCTATCATTACACGGTATACGAAAACTCCGAGTTGAACCGGGTCCGTGAAGCATATGGACCCGGACAGACCTGGCAAGAGAACGGAAAGGCGGTGAAATATGCCTATCTGGTCAACAAAGCGTCGGGGGTTCTGTCCTGCTCCTATTACCAGGTGGAAGAGCTGGATCGTGATATAAAGCTTACCCGTTCCGGCAATTATATACCCGGCGAGCTAACCATCACCCAAGTCACGGATGAGGATGGACATATCACTTACACTTTTTCTGATTCTTCCGGACGTTTAGTTTTAACCCGCCAAATGAATGGAACCGTTGCCCATGACACCTATATCGTTTATGACGACAGAGGGCGCAAACGAATCGTCCTCCCCCCTTCCGCCGCCGATGCGCTTACCGCTGTGGAAAGTTGGCTTTGCAGTCAGAGCGAACCTATCCAATTGTATGGATATATATACCGATATGACGGGAGGGACCGTTGCATCGAAAAGAAACTTCCGGGCTGCGCACCGATCTACTACGTCTATGATAAGTCCGACCGCATGGTGCTTAAACAAGACGGCAACGACCGAGAGGTGAAACGGTGGCAATCTTATCAGTATGATCACTTGGGGCGACAGGTTATCTGGGGATTCTTAAAATCATTCAATAGCCACCAATACTGGATAACATTCTGTCAGAATAAGGTACTATCTGTTGGATATACAGGGGCTCAAACACCTATGGAAAATTACGGGTATTCTTCGGTAGCACAAATCAGCCTCCGATGCACCCCACTGATTATTAACTATTATGACGACTATGACTATACCAATATCTTTAGTGAGTTTATCGGTTCTCAAAACCGCCCGGGTTATTATTCCTCTTTTGCGTCCTCGCCAAAGTCCTCGTACGGGAAACTTACCGGGCAGGTTGTCGCACTATTGAATGATCCCTCTAAAAAGGACTACATCGCCTACTATTACGACCGGCGGGGTCGTGAAGTACAGCGTACGGCAAATTCCGCTTTTGGTTTCAAGAACTATACCTTCACTAATTACAATTTTACTGATCAGCCTGTTTCTGTTCGTAAGGAACATACAAGTATTTATCCGGACGCTGCTTCCGGCTCTACGGGAGTTGCCAGCCATGTAACCACGTATGAGTATGAGTATGACCCTGCCGGGCGTGTATCAAAATTGTATCATACATTCGACAGTGATCCCCGTGTATTGATGGCAGATTATCGGTATGACGAGGTAGGACGTTTAGAAACGAAGTTGATCCACAATCACGCTGATACGGCAAGTTATAAATACAATGTCAGGGGGTGGCCTACGGAGATCAACGAACCGGGCATGAGAGAGAAGATTTACTACAATGAAGATCTTCCGCAGGGGGTAACCCCTTTGTATAACGGGAATATTCCCTGCCTGTCAAATTCGGTAAATAAGATTCCGGTAGCTCGTTTCACGTACGACGGACTCAATCGTTTGCTGAGCACACGCAGATATAAGATGGACGGTAGGCCGACGGAACACGGGGAGAATTTTACATACGATAAAATGGGGAACCTACTTACCTACCAGCGTGTCTTTGAGGACTTTTACCCTGATTACACAACCAAATTGGCTATTAAGTATCATGGTAATCAAATTCAGTCTGCAACCGATGAAAGGCGCTCTGTTGGTTATTACAATCTTCGTTATCTTGATGACCAAAATGCTGATGTTGAATATTTCTACGACAGCAATGGTAATTTAGTGAAGAACCTTGATAATCGGATTGGAAAGATCAAGAATAATATCCTGAATCTCCCGGAGGTAGTTGCTTTCACTGATGGAAATCTCCTCACGTTCTCCTATATGGCGGATGGCCGCAAGGTGCGTGATTCTTATGGTTCTTACCCTATTAAACCGACGACCCCTTTAGATACGGTGGTAAACAACACTGACCCCTATATTACCGGAATTAATGACTGGAGTGAAGACTATTATTATCAGTCGAAAAAGCTCCGGCGGGTCACCACATCGGATGGTCATTTGAATTTTTATGATTCCCCGGATCATACCACGTATTACACTACTAAAGATCACATTGGCTGTACATGGCAACGCAAAGTAGGTAGTAGGAACGCTTTGATGTATCCGAACTATTACCCATCCGGTATAATGGATTTAAAACCTTACCCGACTTATCCGTTTGGTTTGGGTGGCAAAGAATTCATGAGTACGAATTACTTGGATGAATATTACTTTGGCGCGCGTACAATGTATGCCATCATGAACCGTTTTAATCAGGTAGACCCGTTGTGCGAGGAGTACTATTCGGTGAGTCCGTATGCATATGCATTGAATAATCCGGTGAGATATAAAGACCCGACGGGGAAATATGTAGAATCAGCATGGGATATTTTTAGCCTTGTCACCGGTGTTGAAAGTTTTGTTAGCAATGTTAGCGCGGGGAACGTTGGTGCTGCAATTGTAGATGGTTTAGGAGTAGTGGTAGATGTGGCAGCTGTCATCTTGCCGGGAATACCAGGAGGGGCAGGTGCAGCGGCTAAGGGGTTTAGGGCGTTGGATAAGGCGACGGATGCGGTTAAGGCGGTGGATAAAACCGTTGATAGCGGTAAAGCAGTGGGTAAGGCCTCACTCTCTGGTAAAGCAAGATTCATTGGCGATACTAATGGCAGCTTAATTGATACAAAGACTACATCCAAGGGATCTTATACACACCCCGATGGTAGCCGAACAGATATATTACAAGATAAGGCACATTTTGATAAAAAAACTCAAACAGATCATGGGACGACACATACCCATGAGGGACGTCAAAATGTTAATCCTAATACAGGAGAGGTAAAGAAAGTGGCTGACAGAAATAAGACACATATACCAACTTATGAAGAAATGGAACGTATTTGGAGTGGAACATCAACAAAATAGTTCATTAAAATATCTGTAGCCACTATTTATAAAATGAGATAATATATAATTAATGATTAAAGAAATGATTTACAAAAATGAAGAGATTGACTTTATCAATTTAAATGAAAGTGGTATTGTTGCCATGGCTTGGACGGGTGATAATGAAACCGATTTTGAGACGATAATAGATTGGAATGGACAAGAAAATCTAAAGAATAAATACGATTTTTTATATATCAAGACAAAGATTGTATTTGAATTTGTTACCAATTTAAGCATTCAAATTGATAGTAAAGAATTTATGGGTGCTTTAGAAATTTACGATTTTTCTTATATAAAACGGGAAGACAATACTTATAATATTACTTTTCGATTTGAACTTAGCCAAAAAGGGTTTATTAACTTGGACTGCGTTGGATTCTCTTTTGTTATTTACTGAAATTTATATCACCATTATGACAAAAAAACATCTATAAAAACGAAGAAGTTGATTCCATTATTATTGGGAATACGAGATCGGAAATAAGAAATCGTTTAGATACCCCAATTATTATCCATCCGGTATAATGGATAGAAAGCCTTATACAAACTATCCATTTGATTGGGGGCAAAGAATTCATGAGTACGAATTATCTGGATGAATATTACTTTGGTGCACGTACAATGTATGCCATCATGAACCGTTTTAATCAGGTAGACCCGCTGTACGAGGAGTACTATCCGGTGAGTCCGTATGCGTATGCATTGAATAATCCGGTGAGGTATAAAGATCCGACGGGGAAATATGTAGAATCGGCATGGGATATATTTAGCTTAACAACCTATACTAAGAGTTTTGTTAGCAAATTGATATTACAAAATTTATTTGGAGGTGAAAGAAATGAAAAAGTATTTATTGATAATATTATTTCCCTTATCGAGCTTATTTAGTTGCAAAAGCTCTTTACCTAATTCCGCGCAGGCTAATTATACTTCTCATGATGCAATATATGACATGTCGCGGTATATTAAAATGTATTACTGTAGCTATTTGGACTATCCTAATATAGAGAACCTTTATACCTATTGTTGGAGAATAACTAATAGTGCCAATGATTTTCACTTTCAGTCCTTTACCGACTATGAAAAGGCTGGGAAAAGAAATACAAATGGAACAGGTGTAGAATCTCTTTTGGGCTTTCTTTTAAAAAATAATCAGCAGCTGGTTTTCGAAAGAAAAGGTGGAACATTACAAATTCTATGGAAAAGCAAAAAGTTTTTTTTATTAGACTATGATTATTGTAAAATGAAAGACGATTATCGTGAGCAAAAAAACTTTTATTGTTTATTTGACTCACTTGGTGTCTCTATGCCAATGGATTTTGATGATGAAGAAATTTTTTATGAGCTAAGAAATAAAACTCATCAAAAATATTATCCTAATAAACAATCACAACCTATAAAAACTACCATTTTGAGATATAACAGAAATACTGGGTATAAATCATATTGCCTTACAGATATTAGTATTTACAAAAACAATTACTTAAAAGAGTTAGCACATACTTTAGATACATTTTTATTAAACAGGGATATGCAAACGATACAATTTATAGCATCAGTGGAAAACGCTTTTTAGGAATATTCCAGTAAATGTCCTTGAGACTATACACGATATTGTATGAATAAAATTACAGAGTTCAATCCTACCGGGAGTCAGATTATATCCCGGTAAGATATCCTCTGTTTCTCGGTGAGAAGCAAAATACAGGTGAGTAATAATAATATAAGAAATCGTTTTATTACTGGTGTTACAGAATTATCTGATACATACATAGAGTTCAAAAATAAGTTAGCAAGTCTTGTCACCACAGTAAACTATGGAGAAAATGGTGTTATTCAAAGTAGTACAGAACTTGTGATTAATGATCCTGAGTTAGCAATACAGCAGCTCAATTATGAGGTACAAGCAGCGGATATGAATGAGAGTTTGGGTAAACTTGATTTTACAGGTAAATCGTTAGTAGAAATTTTAAAGATGTCTGCAGAGAGAAAGACCACAATACAGAAAAAGTTAGGATTATCACCCAAAGATCTAATAATGACTGAACTTTTTACGAATCCGAACGCTTTTCAATCTATACAACAGGAAAGAAGAATTTTACCGGAATTTAATCAACGATAATAAATTATGGATAAGAAAAAATGGACAACTAAAAATACTCATATAAAAAGATTAAATAAGAGTAGTAATATAGAACTGATAAAATGGTATGATAAAGTAGCGGCATGGATTATTATAGCATGTGCTATTTTACTTATAATATTAATAGCTTCAAATAATCATATTGTAGGTTATGATAATTATATCGGTATTCCAAAGGTATGGGTACAGTCACTGTTTGAGTAGTTAGTTTAAGCAGTTTCGTTAGTCTGAAAATGAGTAATAGAATTACCCGAACGGTTATGGTTGCAATAATGCTTCTTATTTTCAATGATTCTTTTAAAAAATAATCAGCAGCTGGTTTTCGAAAGAAAAGGTGGAACATTACAAATTCTATGAAAAAGCAAAAAGTTTTTTTTATTAGACTATGATTATTGTAAAATGAAAGACGATTATCGTGAGCAAAAAAACTTTTATTGTTTATTTGACTCACTTGGTGTCTCTATGCCAATGGATTTTGATGATGAAGAAATTTTTTATGAGCTAAGAAATAAAACTCATCAAAAATATTATCCTAATAAACAATCACAACCTATAAAAACTACCATTTTGAGATATAACAGAAATACTGGGTATAAATCATATTGCCTTACAGATATTAGTATTTACAAAAACAATTACTTAAAAGAGTTAGCACATACTTTAGATACATTTTTATTAAACAGGGATATGCAAACGATACAATTTATAGAATCAGTGGAAAACGTTTTTTAGGAATATTCCAGTAAATATCCTGATACTATACAAAATATTGTGTAAACTACAGAATTCAATCCTACCGGGAATCGGATTATATCCCGGTAAGATATCCTCTGTTTCATGCCTCGAAACAAAGTATTTCCCGGTATGAAACAAAATTTTCTTCAGTATGAAACAAAGTATGCCCCGATACTTTATTTATCAGCTGCTTATCAATACCCACCAGGACGATCGTTCATAACAAAGCGAATCTCCTTAGCATCTATCAGATCAAAATAATTAATAAATGGGTTCAGAATTTTCTTTCCGTCCAAAAACACGGATTGGACATATTTATTCTCCTCCGAAAGATTATCTGCTTTTATTAACAGATCATGATCTTTCAACCGAATTTTAATTTCTGAAAATTGAGGAGCACCCATGGCAAACTCATTACTCCCGGGAGTTACAGGATAAAATCCCATAACAGAAAAAAGATACCAGGCAGACATTTGCCCACAATCATCATTTCCGTTTACACCATCAGGAGTATCTTTATAGTTCAGCTTTACATGCTTCCGTACTAACTCCTGGGTCTTCCAGGGCTCATTACAGTAATTATATAAATAGATATAATGATGGCCTGGCTCATTATCATGCTTATAATGATCTTCTTCAAAATTCCGATCCAACTTATCAGAAAAAGCCTGTGGTCCTCCCATCAAATCAATCATTCCGGGAATATCCTGAAGGACACAAAACAAATAAGTCCACTTCGAACCTTCCGTCAATCCATGCCGTGAATTATCATCCAGATCAATCCAGGTTCCATCATAGTTACGAGGCAAGAAAAAACCTTTCTCAGGATTGTATAAGTTTTTATAATTTCTACTAAATCGCATCAAATGGGCATAATCTTCCATCTTTCCCAACGATTTCGCCATTTGTGCTACACACCAGTCATCATATGCATATTCCAGTGTCCTTGAAACCGATTCGGCTGTTTTATCATCTGGCACATATCCTATCGAATGGTAATAACTTGCCCCCGCACGTCCCTCATAAGAAGTCCAATAATCACGGTCACCGTATTTTCTGTTTGTATCGCAATCAGGAGGAACCATTGCATCTTTTCGTATAGCTTCATAGGCCAGATTGACATCAAAGTTACGAATCCCTTTCATATAGGCATCTGCAATAACTGCATCCGCATGAGTGGCTATCATAATATTGGTATAGGTTGGATTAGGCCACATAGGAAGCCAGCCGCCTTCTTTATACATTTGCAATAATGAAGTGATCCAGTCACCGGTTAACTGTGGTTCTAGCAACGTCATCAGGGGATGAAAAGCTCTGAATGTATCCCATAAAGAATAATCATTATACGAAATACCCTCATGAATCTGGTCGTCAAATGCACTGTAATATCTTCCATATTCAGAAAACTCGCGAGGGAAAAGATAAGAATGATACAGTGCCGTATAAAAAATACGGGCCTCTCTTTCGCTTCCTCCTTTGATAGTTAACCGGGATAATTTATCATTCCATTCTTTTTTAGTATTCTCATATACCTGTTTTAAACTCCATCCGGGTATTTCACGCTGTAAATTCAAGCGGGCTTGCTCCAGACTTACAAAAGAGGTAGCTATCTGAGCCTTTATTTCCTTGTCCTTTTGAGAGAAATTAATATATGCTCCCATGCGTGTACCATATAGTTCCTCGGCTCCCGGGTAAAGAATAGAATCATTCCAACAACCAAAATCCTTTATATCACAATTGAAACGAATGACAAAATAACCTTTAAAGTTGGGTAGGTCTGGTCCTAACTGAGCCGACTGCCTGTCTGGATTATACCCCACAATTTCATTATTCAGTGTATCAATCTTCATCCAGCCTTTGATTTTCTGGAGACGCTGATTATAATGATTACACCAATCGTTCAACTGCGGATTCAAATTTATACCCTGAATAATCAACCGGGGAGTTTTATTTTTAGGAAAACGAAAATTCAAAATGCCACAACGTCCGGCAGCAGTCATCTCCGTAAAAATCCGGTTATTCTGTTTATCGGTTAAAGTAACAGAGTAATAATAGGGAGAGGCCTTCTCATCCTTATGACTAAAATTCATTTTTCGATCTTCCGGAAGTACTCTTATCTCCTCTCCGATTTGTGGCATAACTGATACATATCCATAATCTCCCATCCATATAGTTGGTTGATGAGATCCTAAAAAGCCCATTATAGACTCATCATCGTAAACATACGCCATACTTCCCATTTTATTCTCCCTGGTTTGAGGTAAAAAATTGGTCATTGCAAAAGGAGGACCCACAAAAGGTACCGTACCTCCCTCACCCTTAATAGCCGTTCCAATAAGCGGGTTTACCAGATCTACTACATTCTGGCTATATGAATAAATCAGATTTATACAAAATATTAGAATTAAAAACAGATATTTTCCCATGATGCTGATTATTACATTATAAAAGAATCCAATTACATTTTTCAGATAAAACATGACGATCTCTATCGCCACAAACTTCAATCTGGTTTTCGCCTTTCCTTAGACTAACGCCTTGCCAAATATAGATATTTTGCCTCTTTATAGGATCTCCACACTCTTGTCCATTCACTTTCAAACGAATATTTTCGCAATTGGAATATACCTTTACGTCTGTAATCGAATCTCTTCTTGCCACATCTCTTCTACTTGTAATATGTAGAACAGGTGATTTCGCCCAAGCTGACTTGTAGAAATAAAAAGCATCTTTCTTGATCTTTCTGTCGTAGGTTACTAAACCTTTATCGTTTCGTCCTGGTAAATTTCCTTCATTCCTGAAAGCACTTGCAAAATCAAACATATTCCAGACGAAAGATCCCCAGACAAAGTTACAATCGCTTATTGCCTGATAATTTTGTTCATGTACAATAGACTGCCACTCTTCCGGATGAAAAATCCCATCAGTCCTTGGGGCCGATTTAACATCCTGCTGGTGATGCCAGACGTTAGCCCCAGCTCCATATTCACTGACACCAATACCTTTGTTTCCAACCAAACGGTTCCAATGTGCTACCGAAGATTTCATCATGGAGGGCTGAGCCCAGTACCATCCCGGATAAGTATTGTAGGCCATAATATCTGTGACTTTATTCTCCGGCCTGTTCTCTATGTTAGCAGCAGCTACTGTCAAACGTCCCGGATCTTCCTGATGAGCCAGATCATTTAACTCTCCAATCAAATTCTTGACCTCGCCTTCAGACAATTCGTTGAACAGACTCCAACAAAAAATAGATGGATGGTTAAAATTCTGCCGAATCAATTCCGTGAGTTGTAACTTTATATTCTCCGTAAAAGCAGAACTGGTATTTACCTTACCGATAAGGGGAATTTCCGCCCATACCAACATACCTTCCCGATCACATAAAGAATAGAAATAATCGGCATGTGGATAGTGTGCCAACCTGATTCCAGTAGCTCCTATTTCTTTAATCAGATCCATGTCCTCGCTATGATCTTCATTCGATATAGCCCATCCTTTACCTTCCCGGTCCTGATGTCTGTTTACACCTTTTATTTTATAAGGTTTACCATTCAGGAAAAAGCCTTTTTCCGCGTCAACTGTATAATATCTTAAACCAGTATATTGGGATAGTGTATCCACAACCGCATCACCTTTCAACACTTCTACAAAGACACGATACAGATAGGGTGATTTACATCCATCCCATAAGATAGGACGATCTATATTCAGCTTATTAATAAACTTAGCCGTTTTTCCTTTTACATATAACTTATTGGTAGTTGTGGTGCTACCTATTGCTTCCCCTTGGGCATCAAACACACTGGTTCTAACAGATAATGCTTTCCCGGCCTGACTACTATTAACTTTTGTCACAATGGATAACTCAGCCTGTTTTGAATCGACCTGATCCTGATGAATGTAAATCCCAGAAGAAGCATAATCTAATGGAGTTATACACGTCTTAGGCAATAAGAGTAGTGATACAGGACGATAAATCCCACCAAAAACAGTAAAATCTCCAGCCAGAGGAGCAATATCATTATCCGGACTATTCGATACTTTGACCTCTAAAAAATTATCTCCTTTCTTCAACAAAGAGGTTATTTCAAAACAGAAAGCATTGAAGGCTCCTTTATGTGCACCAGCTTTTATTCCGTTAACAAAAATATCCGCAACCTGACTAACTGCCTCGAAACGCAAAAAAACACGTTTCCTCAGCATTTCCGGTAATATATCTAAGTGATAACGATATTGAGCTGTTCCACGATAATAATCGGCAGTTATACCATCTTTCGCATTCCAGCAATGAGGAACTGTTACTTTTTCCCAAATAGCATCAGCAGTCGGTTGATCAGATCGGAACTCCCAATTATTTTTCAATATATACTGTTGCCGCAATTGGGCAGAAGATTGTAAAAAAGGAAAAACACATAAAAGTCCAATTAACATTCGCTTCATTTGTATATACATAAGTACATATAGCTTTAAGATAACAATTATAAAATAGATACTCTGACAAATATAATGCGAATATCACCAACATCTAATTACAAACTATTCAATTTATAACACAGATGTATTAGAGCAAGAAGAAATCTACTTAGAGAACAGAGAGTGAAACTAACATTCTATATTTTAAGACAGTTATAACCTTTTATTTTTACCCTATAGATTGAAAGAAAAGTATTACTATTCAATAACGCATGGATTACTATACAAAATTTATAGATATCATGCGCTCGCCCTAAAAGATAAACACAATAAAAACCTCATCAATAAATGACAGAAAATTAATAATAAACATCCGAAATAGATTACTAAAAAGCAATCTTATGTAACTATAATAGTGGTTACATAAGATTGCCAAAGCTAAGTATAATTTAGATCCTTATATTTGTAATAGGAGAAAACATCCTAACAAACTTGTATCAAATTATATCAAGACACAAAAAAGTGTTTGATTTTTAGATTTCAAAAAGGAAATCATTATCCTATCCGTGAAAAAGAGATAGCAGGCGAAACATATCATCTTTATTTATAAAAGAAATATAATAAAGCTTTACCTATATCTTCTTATAAAATTAAATCACTAATAACATAAAATTTAGTGTAATCTACATTTTGAAAGAAAGTCAGCAACGGCTGATGCTTCTCCATTAGTAAAATACTGCACTGAAGTTATCGGATTATAAGTATAAGGTACAAACTGAAACAGCTGTACTGCCGCAAACTTTTTATCTTCAGAAAGAATTATGTCCATACGAAGATTACCACTTGCCCCACCTCTTAAATTTGTATCAGCAGAGAAAGTTCCCGACTTTACAATTTCTTTCAATTGATCCATATATTTCAAATCAAAGAAAATACTCTGTTCTTTTGCTATACTTCCCGTAGGCAAATAAACCACTTCTTTTGATTTCCAGAAAAGGCGAAAAATACCAATTAAAAATAGTCCGGAACCTAACACCATTAATCCCATACTCAAAGTTGAAGAACGATCTTCCATCTCAAAAGTAGAAATAAATGCCAATACACCAATTAGTAACATCAAACCGGAAAAAATAAGTCCGGAAACACTTGTACGCTTTGCAATATCAGGATGAGAAGATGCAAAAATAGTTGCATCAATAGCTGGAGTTGTCATATTATTATAAGTTTAAATTATTAGTAAAACAGTAATAAAATAGCTGGCAATACAATTTATTGTACTACCGATAAAACAGAACTAATAAAATAAATTACTAAATAATAATACGTCGAAGAGCGAATACATAGTATTCACTTGCCGGATGGCAGCTAAAAGAAGTTGTAGTATCATATATTCGTCCCCAATGTTGCGCCAAAGCTGCCTCTCGCTGTTGTAACTGCTGAGCCAATGCTCTTAAGGATATCGAATATTCTAATAAATTAATACGCTGGATACGAGATGTAGCAATCTGATGAGATTGTGCTGCATTTGAAAGCTCCCCTTCTGGTAAATACGGCAGTTGGGCAGTACTGACTTGCTGAGAATCAACTTCATACATAGGTGCATGCATCTGAGCTTCCACTGGTTTTTCAGCGAAAAAATTGTTAGCCACACCATGAAGTGCTACAGCAAACAACAAAAGCAATATCACCTTTATAAATTTAGCCATATCTCTCTGCAAATATAACAGATTATTTTATTTAAATGTTTAAAGAAAAACAAAATTAAAGTATCTTTAGACTTGACAACAAAAAAGGCCACCATCTTTCGAGGTGACCTTTCTTATATCTATAAGAATAATTGTTGAATTACTCTGCCGATTCAGCTTTCGGTTCTTCAACAGCAGGAGCTTCAGCAGCTGGAGCAGCTTCAGTTGTAGCAGCTTTCTTTGAACGACGAGTACGAGTAGCCTTCTTAGCAACTTTCTCTTTAGCCATATTTTCGTTGTAGTCAACGAGCTCAATAAAGCACATTTCTGCATTATCACCCAAACGATTACCAGTCTTAATGATACGAGTATAACCACCCGGACGATCAGCAATTTTCACAGAGATTTCTTTGAACAATTCTGTTACAGCAATCTTATCCTGCAAATTGCTAAATACGACACGACGAGAATTCGTTGTGTCTTCCTTAGACTTTGTAATCAAAGGCTCAACAAATTTTTTCAATGCTTTAGCCTTTGCTACAGTCGTAGTGATTCTTTTGTGCTTGATCAAAGAACAAGCCATGTTAGATAACATAGCACTTCTATGAGAAGCAGTACGACCTAAATGATTGAATTTTTTATTATGTCTCATTTTTTATTCTTTATCTAATTTATATTTAGAAATGTCGGTTCCAAACGATAGATTCAGACTTTCCAGCAAATCATCAAGCTCGGTAAGCGATTTCTTTCCGAAATTCCTGAATTTCAGCAAATCAGTTTTATTGAACTGCACTAAATCGCCAAGGGTTTCTACATCAGCAGCCTTCAAGCAATTGAGGGCACGAACTGATAAGTCCATATCAACAAGTTTAGTCTTCAACAACTGACGCATATGCAATACCTCTTCATCAAATTCTTCGTTACCATCAACGTCATTACTCTCAAGAGTAATCTTTTCGTCAGAAAATAACATAAAGTGATAAATCAGAATCTTTGCAGCTTCTTTCAGTGCTTCTTTCGGATGAATGGAACCATCCGTAGCAATCTCAAGTATAAGTTTCTCGTAGTCAGTCTTCTGTTCCACACGGAAGTTTTCTACAGTATACTTAACATTACGTATCGGGGTGTAAATAGAATCAATTGGAATTACATTCACATCGGTACAATATTCGCGGTTTTCGTCAGCGGGGACATAACCACGGCCCTTATTGATTGTAATATCAACCTGCATAGTTGACTTAGAATCTAAATGACAAATAACTAATTCCGGATTTAACACTTCAAATCCAGTCAAATACTTACCTATGTCACCTGCTCTAAATTCACTTGAATTCTCGACCGTGATACTTACTTTCTCACTCTCGAATTCTTCAACTACTTGCTTGAATCTCACTTGTTTCAGATTCAAGATAATGTTGGTAACATCCTCTTTTACTCCAGGAACACTAGAAAATTCATGCTCAACACCATCTATACGAATAGTGGTGATGGCAAAACCCTCTAATGAAGAAAGGAGGATACGGCGTAATGCATTACCTACAGTAATACCAAAACCGGGTTCCAACGGACGGAATTCGAACTTACCGAATCTTGAATCCGCTTCCAACATTAATACTTTATCAGGTTTTTGAAATGCTAATATCGCCATGAAATTAATTATTATTTAGAATACAATTCAACGATCAAATGCTCTTTAATGTTCTCAGGAATGTCTGCTCTTTCAGGAATATGCAACAATTTGCCAACCTTTGTAGATTCATCCCACTCCAACCAAGCATATTTACTGTGGTTAAAACCAGCAAGAGAATTAGCAATAACTTCCAAAGATTTAGATCTTTCACGAACACCAATCAGCTGTCCTGGCTTTACTGCATATGAAGGAATGTTCACTACCTGTCCATCAACAGTAATATGTCTGTGACTTACCAACTGACGAGCAGCAGCACGAGTTGGAGCAATTCCCAAACGGAATACTACATTGTCCAGACGACCTTCCAATAACTGAAGAAGAATCTCACCAGTAATACCCTTAGCGGCTTCTGCTTTCTCAAACAAGTTACGGAATTGTTTTTCTAATACTCCATAAGTGTATTTAGCTTTCTGTTTCTCACGCAGCTGAACACCATATTCTGAAGTTTTTCTTTTTCTTGAATTTCCGTGCTGTCCGGGAGGATAGTTTTTCTTAGATAAAACTTTATCAGCTCCAAAGATACCTTCACCGAATTTACGGGCTATTCTTGATTTTGGTCCAGTATATCTAGCCATTTTCTTTTTAAATATTTAATTGTTTATTCATGAACTTAATTTGTTGCAGCCGCGATTACAGAGAAGAAATTGATGCAATCCAAAAACAAAATCAAGTGTCATTTTAATTAAAGGTAAATCTTAAACTCTACGTCTTTTTGGAGGACGACAACCATTATGTGGAAGCGGAGTTACATCAATAATTTCTGTAACTTCAATACCTGCACCGTGGATAGTTCTGATGGCAGACTCACGTCCGTTACCCGGTCCTTTTACGTATGCTTTTACCTTTCTCAGGCCAAGATCATATGCGATTTTTGCACAATCCTGGGCAGCCATCTGAGCTGCATAAGGAGTATTCTTTTTAGAACCTCTAAATCCCATTTTTCCGGCAGAAGACCAAGAAATAATCTGCCCTTCACTATTTGCAAGAGAAACAATAATATTGTTGAAAGATGAATGAACATGCAATTGTCCATTAGCATCCACCTTTACATTTCTCTTCTTAGCTGCGACTGTTTTTTTTGCCATATCAACAATTATTATTTAGTAGCTTTTTTCTTATTAGCAACGGTTTTCTTTCTACCCTTACGAGTACGTGCATTGTTTTTAGTGCTTTGACCTCTAACAGGCAAACCGATACGATGACGTACACCACGGTAACAACCAATATCCATTAATCGCTTAATGTTCAATTGAACTTCAGAACGAAGATCACCTTCTACTTTATACTCTGCACCAATGATCTCACGAATCTTTGCAGCCTGATCATCTGTCCAGTCTTTTACCTTCAGATCTTTGTCTACACCAGCCTTATCTAAAATTTTTGCTGAACTACTACGACCTATTCCATATACATAGGTCAACGCAATCTCACCTCTCTTATTCTGAGGTAAATCTACACCAACTATTCTTATAGCCATATACTAAATTATTTTTTTTGCAAAAATAATAAATTATCCTTGACGTTGTTTATACTTAGGATTTTTCTTGTTAATAACATACAAACGGCCATTACGTCTAACGATCTTACATTCTGGCGTACGTTTCTTTAATGATGCTCTTACTTTCATATCTTATTTTATTTATATCTAAATACAATTCTTCCTTTCGATAAGTCGTAAGGAGACATTTCAACTCTTACTTTATCTCCTGGTAAGATTTTTATGTAATGCATTCGCATCTTACCTGAGATATGAGCAGTAATCTCATGTCCGTTTTCTAATTCAACACGAAACATTGCATTAGACAATGCTTCAACTATAACTCCATCTTGTTCTATTGCAGATTGCTTTGCCATATACTATATTGCTTTATCTCCTAAAACTTCTTCAATGAATTTAAATGATGAAAGAATATCGGCTTCTCCCGCACCTACTGCAATAGTATGCTCAAAGTGTGCGGCACATTTCCGATCTCTTGTTCTCACAGTCCATCCGTCACGCTCCATTATAACTTGCCGGTCACCTTGGGTAATCATAGGCTCAATCGCAATACAAAGTCCTTTCTTTAAAAGCGTGCCATATCCTCTTTTACCATAATTAGGTACTTGCGGATCCTCATGCATTTCTTTACCAATCCCATGGCCAACAAATTCACGCACTACTCCATAAGAATGTGATTCACAATATTGCTGGATAGCATATCCGATATCACCAATTCTTTTACCTTGTACAGCATTCTGAATGCCTATATATAATGCCTCTTTAGTAACTTTCAACAACTTACGAACTTCCTCGTCTACTTCACCGACACAAAACGTATAAGCTGAGTCACCACAAAAACCATTCATATATGTCCCGCAATCCACAGAAATAATATCACCTTCTCTCAAGACAATATCTCCTGGAATACCATGTACAACCTGCTCATTCACAGACGTACATAAAGAACCCGGAAATGGATCGCCATACTGATTCGGAAATCCTTTAAAAGTTGGAATAGCCCCATTATCTCTAATAAACTCTTCTGCAACTTTGTCCAGTTCTCGGGTAGTAACTCCCGGTTTTATTAATTTGGCAACCTCAGCCAATGTTTTTCCTACAAGCAAGTTACTCTGACGGAGTAGCTCTATTTCATCCTCTGTTTTAAGAAATATCATTTCTATTGAAAGAATTAATATGCAGCTACACCAGCACGTCCCTTAATACGACCAGACTTCAACAAGCCATCATAATGTCTCATCAACAAATGACTTTCAACCTGCTGCAGTGTATCAAGAACCACACCTACAAGAATTAACAAAGATGTACCACCGAAGAATTGAGCGAACTCAGCTTTCACACCAAATACACCGGCAAAAGCAGGCATAATAGCAACCAATGCCAAAAAGAAAGACCCAGGCAATGTAATACGTGACATAATATCATCAATATATTCAGCCGTTTTCTTTCCAGGCTTGATACCCGGGATGAAACCGTTATTTCTCTTCATATCTTCAGCCATCTGATTCGGATTTATTGTAATTGCAGTATAAAAATACGTAAACAGTATAATCATTACAGCAAAAACAAAATTATACCAGAAGCTCGTATGATCAGTAAATGCACGCACAAAACCACTTACATTATTAGCATTAGAGAAGCCAATAAAAGTGATAGGAATAAACATAATCGCCTGAGCAAAAATGATAGGCATTACACCAGCAGCATTCACTTTCAAAGGAATATACTGTCTAGCACCACCATATTGTTTATTACCAACAATTCTTTTCGCGTATTGTACAGGAATCTTTCTCGTACCTTGCACCAAGAGGATTGCAGCTGCAATTACCAACAGCAGGAATACCATTTCAAATAAGAACATGATCATACCACCACCTTTTTCACTCACGCGTGAAATAACTTCCTGGAAAAGAGATTGAGGAAGACGGGCAATAATACCAATCAAGATGATAAATGAAATACCGTTACCAATACCTTTATCTGTAATTCTTTCACCAAGCCACAAGATAAACATACTTCCAGCTGCCAAAATAATGGTAGAAGTAACCATGAACAGAGTCCAATCTAATGAAGCATTTAAAGAAGGTCCAGCCTGCATTTTAAGATTGAGCAAATAAGAAGGAGCCTGAACCAATAGGATAAGAATCGTCAAATAACGAGTATATTGGTTCATCTTTCTTCTGCCACTCTCACCTTCGCGTTGCAATTTCTGAAAATACGGAACCGCAATTCCTAACAACTGGATAACGATAGACGCAGAAATATAAGGCATAATTCCTAATGCAAAAATTGATGCATTAGAAAAAGCTCCTCCTGAGAACATGTTTAACAAGGCTAATAGGCCTTCGCTTGTTTGTTGATGCAATTGTGCCAGCATACCAGGATTAATACCAGGTAGCACAACATACGAACCGAAACGGTAAATCGCCACAAACAATATGGTGATGAGGATCCGTTGTCTCAGATCCTCAATTTTCCATATATTCTTTAATGTTTCAATAGCTTTTCTCATTGAATCAGAGTTTTACTACAGTTCCACCTACAGCTTCGATAGCAGCAATAGCACTCTTAGAGAATGCATGAGCTTCTACGTCCAGCTTAGTAGTCAAAGTTCCGTTACCTAATACTTTTACCAACTGATTTGAAGAAATAAATCCAGCTTCAATAAAGTCATTAACGCCTACCTTTTCCAGCTTCTTAGCTTCAGCTAAATTCTGAATTGTATCGAGGTTAATAGCTTTATATTCAATGCGGTTAATATTCTTGAAACCAAATTTAGGTACACGACGTTGAAGAGGCATCTGACCACCTTCAAAACCGACCTTTTTAGAGTATCCGGATCTTGATTTAGCTCCTTTATGACCTCTTGTAGAAGTACCTCCTAAACCAGATCCCGGACCACGTCCGATTCTTTTTCTTGTTTTAGTAGAACCTTCTGCAGGTTTTAAATTACTTAAGTTCATATTGTAATTCGTTTTATTATTCAACAAATAATTACTTAACAATGGTAACCAAGTGTTTTACTTTATCTACCATCCCAAGAATTGAAGGAGTACTTTCGTGTTCAACCACACGGTTCAGTTTACGAAGTCCCAGTGCATCAAGAGTCCTCTTCTGATCAGCCGGAGCACCAATTCTACTTTTAACTTGCTTAATCTTTATAGTTGACATATCTCCTCCTTATCCTCTAAATACTTTTTCAACACTAATACCTCTGTTTTGAGCAACCATTCTTGCATCACGCATTTCGCTCAAAGCCAAAATTGTAGCTTTAACCAAATTATGCGGATTTGAAGAACCTTTAGATTTTGCTAAAACATCAGTAACACCAACACTTTCCAATACAGCACGCATAGCACCACCAGCTACCACACCAGTACCGTGAGATGCAGGTTTGATGAATACTTCAGCACCACCAAACTTTGCTACTTGTTCATGAGGAACCGTACCCTTCAAAATCGGAACTCTAGTCAGATTTTTCTTTGCAGATTCAACTCCTTTTGCGATAGCTGCTGTTACCTCTCCTGCTTTACCAAGTCCCCAACCAATGATTCCTTCTTCGTTACCTACAACAACAATTGCAGAGAAACTAAAAGTTCTACCACCTTTGGTAACTTTAGTAACACGATTGATAGCAACAAGTCTATCTTTTAGTTCTATATCGTTAGATATCTTAACTCTATTATTAACTCCTGCCATAATGATTAAAATTTAAGTCCACCGTTACGAGCAGCATCAGCTACTTCTTTTACTCTCCCATGATACAAGTAACCATTACGGTCGAAAACAACAGTTGTAATACCTGCTTCCTGAGCTTTTTTAGCAATCATTTCTCCAACCTTAGCAGCCTGCTCTTTTTTAGGTAGTTTTTCAGTCATACCCAAAGATGAAGCAGCAGCCAATGTTCTGCCAGACAAATCGTCGATAATCTGGACATAGATTTGCTTGTTACTTCTAAATACACTCATACGCGGACGTTCAGTAGTACCTGACACTTTATTGCGTACTCTATATTTGATCTTAATTCGTCTTTCTATTTTTGTTGTCATGATGATATAAATTTATTTAATTTACTTAGCGCCGGCTGATTTACCAGACTTTCTGCGAATCTCTTCGCCAACAAACTTAATACCTTTACCTTTATACGGTTCAGGTTTACGGAAAGAACGTATTTTAGAGCAAACTTGACCAAGCAATTGTTTATCACAAGATTCTAAGATAATAAGAGGGTTCTTATTTCTTTCAGATTTTGTTTCAACTTTAATTTCAGTAGGCAATTGTATAAAGATATTATGAGTATAACCTAAGGCTAATTCAATAATATTTCCTTGGTTAGAAGCACGATATCCAACACCAACAAGCTCCAATTCTTTTTTATAACCTTCAGATACGCCCACAACCATATTATGAACCAATGAACGATATAAACCATGGAAAGCATGTTTTTGCTTTGGATTATCAAGCATTGCGCTTTCGTTTTCACTTAAAGTTACGTGTCCATCTTCAATAGAAATATTGATAGCAGGATTCACATATTGGCTAAGTTCGCCTTTCGGTCCCTTTACGGTAACCACATCATCCTTCAGAGTAACTGTTACTCCCGCAGGGATACTAATGGGTAATTTTCCTATTCTTGACATTGCTTTTTCCTCCTATTAATATACATAACACAATACCTCACCACCGATTTTCAATTCAGCAGCTTCTTTGTTCGTCATTACACCTTTGGAAGTAGATATTATAGCAATACCCAAACCATTAATAACACGCGGCATATCTTTATAACCAGTATACTGACGCATACCTGGAGAAGATATTCTTTCAAGTTTCTTGATTGCGTTAACCTTGTTAACTGAATCATACTTTAAGGCAACTTTTATAGTTCCCTGAGGACCATCTTCTACAAACTTATAATTAAGAATGTAGCCTTTTTCAAAAAGAATCTTAGTGATTTCTTTTTTCAAATTTGAAGCAGGAACTTCTACTACTCTGTGCTTTGCTTGAATAGCGTTCCGCAACCTCGTCAAATAATCTGCTATTGGATCAGTCATATAAAAAATAATTAAATTAATCAGGCCTTCCCTGACAATATTTAAACAATAAAATTACCAGCTTGCTTTTTTAACACCTGGAATGAGCCCATTAGATGCCATTTCGCGAAACTGGATTCTTGAAATACCAAACTGACGGATATATCCTTTAGGACGACCAGTCAATTTACAGCGATTGTGCAGACGCACAGGTGAAGCATTCTTAGGCAGTGCCTGTAAAGCTTCATAATCACCTTCTTTCTTCAGTTGAGCTCTTCTCTCGGCATATTTGGCTACTAATTTAGCACGCTTTACTTCGCGTGCTTTCATTGATTCCTTTGCCATAATTTATCAGTCTTTTTTAGCGTTTTTAAACGGTAAACCGAATTCTTTCAATAAGGCATAACCTTCCTCATCTGTCTGTGCAGAAGTTACAAAGGTAATATTCATTCCGAGAATTCTTGTAATACTATCGATATTAATTTCAGGGAAAATTATTTGTTCCTGAATACCAAGGGTATAATTACCCTTACCATCGAATTTACTCTCAATACCTTTGAAGTCACGAATACGTGGCAAAGCTACACGAACTAATTTCTCAAGGAATTCGTACATTCTTTCACGACGCAATGTTACCATTACTCCAATTGGCATTTTTTTACGCAATTTGAAGTTAGCAATATCTTTACGAGAGATAGTTGCTACGGCTTTCTGACCAGTAATAGCAGTTAACTCATTAATTGCTACTTCAATAATCTTCTTATCAGCAACAGCCATACCTAAACCCTGATTGATAACAATCTTCTTAAGTACGGGCACCTGCATTGTTGAAGAATACTGGAATTGCGACTTCAGTGCAGGCGAAATACGCTCTGCATATTCTTTTTTAAGGCTTGCAGTATTACTCATTACTTAATCTCCTCTCCTGATTTTTTAGAATAACGCACTAAAGTTCTTTTACCTTCCAAAGAACTCTCTTTTCTACCAACACGCGTTGCTTTACCAGTTTTTGGATCAACCGGATTCAAGTTTGAAATGTGAATAGAAGCTTCCTGCTTAACTATACCACCTTGTGGGTTCTTTGCATTAGGTTTTGTGCTTTTAGATACCATGTTAATACCTTCAACTATTGCACGTCCTTCTTTAACAAGAACCTTCAATACACGACCAGTTTTACCTTTGTCTTCACCAGCATTTACGTAAACTGTATCGCCTTTTTTAATATGTAATTTACTCATTACTTAAATCTTTTACAAAATTAAAGTACCTCAGGCGCAAGTGACACAACTTTCATGTTCGTAGCACGAAGTTCACGAGCTACCGGACCGAAAATACGACTACCTCTAATTTCACCTGCATTATTTAATAAAATGCAAGCATTATCATCAAAACGTATATAAGAACCATCGGGACGACGGATTTCTTTCTTAGTACGTACGATCAAAGCTTTAGACACTGCACCTTTTTTAATATCACCCGAGGGAATGACGCTCTTTACAGAAACGACAATAACGTCCCCTACTGAAGCATAGCGACGTCTTGTACCGCCTAAAACACGGATACAAAGAGCTTCTTTAGCTCCACTATTGTCACATACTGTAAGTCTGGATTCTACTTGTATCATAATTACTTAGCTCTTTCAATTATTTCTACTAATCTCCATCTCTTAGTCTTGCTCAAAGGACGAGTTTCCATGATGCTTACTGTATCACCTACATTGCATTCATTCTTTTCATCGTGAGCATGGTATTTCTTCGTTTTGCTAACGAACTTACCATATATAGGGTGTTTCTCCTTAAATTTGGCAGCAACAGTAATGGTCTTATCCATTTTATTGCTCAACACAATCCCTGTTCTTTCTTTTCTTAAATTTCTTGCTTCCATCGAGCTGATCATTTATTGTTAAGTTCTCTTTCGCGCAACTCAGTTTTCATACGCGCAATTGTCCTGCGTAACTGTTTAATTAGCGCAGGATTTTCCAAAGGAGAAATAGAGTGGTTGATAACCATTTGGTTATAATTAACTACTTCTGCTTCTATTCTTTCTACTAAATCATTAGTAGACATTTCTTTAATTTCTGCAATTTTCATAAACGTTACGCATTTTGATTTTGAATATCATAATCACGTCTCACTACAAATTTAGTAGTGATAGGAAGTTTTTGAGCAGCTAAGCGAAGAGCTTCTTTAGCGATTTCATAAGAAACACCTTCTGCTTCAATAATAATTCTACCCGGAGTAACAGGAGCTACGAATCCTTCGGGAGCACCTTTACCTTTACCCATACGTACATCTGCTGGTTTTCTGGTAATAGGTTTATCCGGGAAGATACGAATCCAAATTTGTCCCTGACGTTGCATATATCTTGTTACTGCAATACGAGCAGCTTCAATCTGGCGGCCTGTGATCCATTTTGTTTCCAAAGCCTTAATTCCAAAAGAACCAAAAGCGAGCTGGTTACCTCTCTGAGCATTACCTTTTGCCCGGCCCTTCTGTTGTCTTCTGAATTTTGTCTTTTTCGGTTGTAACATAGTTTCCTAAAATTCAAATTCGTTTAGCGATTATTTTTCTTTCTTTTGAAGTTCTTTCCGCCGCCGTTGTTTCCACTATTGTTTCCACGACCACTATCTTTGCTTTGTGTAAAGTTCGGAGCCAATTCTCTCTTACCAAATACTTCACCTCTACAAATCCAAACTTTAATACCAAGAAGACCTACTTTTGTCAATGCTTCAGCATGGCAATAGTCTATGTCTGCTCTAAAAGTGTGCAACGGAGTTCTTCCTTCCTTATACATTTCAGAACGAGCCATTTCAGCTCCATTCAAACGTCCTGAAATCTGAATTTTGATACCTTCAGCACCCATACGCATAGTATTTGCGATAGCCATTTTAATGGCACGGCGATAGGCAATTTTACCTTCTACCTGACGAGCGATGTTGTTTGCAACAATCACAGCATCCAGTTCCGGTCTTTTTACTTCAAAGATATTAATTTGAATATCCTTGTCGGTAACCTTCTTCAACTCTTCTTTCAACTTATCAACTTCCTGGCCACCTTTACCAATGATAATACCTGGACGAGCAGTGCAAACAGTAATAGTAACAAGCTTCAACGTACGTTCAATTACGATTCTTGAAACACTTGCCTTTGCAAGTCTTGCATTAAGATATTTACGGATCTTGCTATCTTCCAGCAAAGAATCACCGTAATCATTTCCACCATACCAGTTAGAATCCCATCCTCTGATAATTCCTAAACGGTTGCTTATTGGATTAACTTTTTGTCCCATCTACCTTAATTTTGATCTTCGTTATTACTCTTAGAATCAACGAACAATGTTACGTGATTTGAACGTTTACGAATTCTGTAACCTCTACCCTGTGGAGCTGGTCTCATTCTTTTGAGCGTAGCACCCCCATCAACAAAAATCTTAGTTACAAATAATTCACCGCTTTCAGCTTTACGTTCGTTTTTCTGCTCCCAGTTAGCTATTGCAGAGCGCAGCAACTTCTCCACTCTTGCAGCAGCTTCTTTTGAAGAAAACTTCAAAACGCCAAGTGCTCTGTTCACTTCCATCCCGCGAATCATGTCAGCCACGAGACGCATTTTGCGAGGAGAAGTAGGAACATTTTGCAATTTAGCAAAATACATGGTCTTAAGGGCTTCTTTTCTTTTATCAGCCGATATTTTTTTTCTTGCTCCCATTATATTTATTACTTTATTATTTCAGATAAATCCTGTTATTTTTTCTTGTTACCAGCGTGTCCTCTGAAAGTACGAGTTGGAGCGAATTCACCCAACTTGTGACCTACCATATTTTCGGTAACGTATACAGGAATAAATTTATTTCCGTTATGAACTGCAACTGTATGGCCTACGAAATCAGGCGAAATCATTGAAGCTCTGGCCCAAGTCTTAACAACAACTTTCTTGCCCGATTCATTCATAGCAAGAACTTTCTTCTCAAGCTTTACGTTAATATACGGACCTTTTTTTAATGAACGACTCATAGTTTACTCAATTAATCAGATTACTTCTTTCTTCTCTCAATAATATACTTAGATGATTGTTTCTTAGGAGCTCTAGTCTTAAGTCCCTTAGCATACAATCCCTTACGAGATCTCGGGTGTCCTCCGGAAGCACGTCCTTCACCACCACCCATTGGGTGATCAACCGGGTTCATTACAACACCACGGTTACGAGGACGACGACCCTGCCAACGAGAGCGTCCTGCCTTACCTGAGCTTTCCAATCCATGATCTGAATTACCTACACTACCGACAGTAGCTTTACAAGTGCTAAGTATTTGTCTAACTTCACCTGAAGGTAACTTAATAACACAATATTTACCTTCTCTTGAAGTCAACTGAGCAAAATTACCAGCCGAACGAACGAGAGCAGCACCCTGTCCCGGACGTAATTCAATATTATGAATTACAGTACCGACCGGAATATTCTGAAGAGGAAGTGCATTACCAATCTCTGGCGCTGCATTTTCACCTGACATCAAAGTCGCACCAACTTGCAATCCATTGGGAGCAATAATATATCTTTTTTCACCATCAGCATAATATAACAAAGCAATACGAGCCGAACGATTCGGATCGTACTCAATAGTCTTTACAACTGCTGGAACACCATCTTTATTTCTCTTGAAATCGACAATTCTGATCACTTTTCTGTGGCCACCACCAATGTAGCGCATTGTCATCTTACCTTCGCTGTTACGACCGCCAGATGATTTCTTACCATATACAAGCGACTTTTCTGGTACTGATGCAGTAATTTCCTCGAAAGTACCAATAATCTTATGTCTTTGCCCCGGTGTTGTGGGCTTAAATTTACGTACTGCCATTTTTATTAAATATTGCTATAAAAATCAATAGTATCTCCATCTTTCAGTGTTACGATAGCTTTTTTATAAGCATTCGTACGACCATTGATGATACCTGCTTTTGTATAACGGCTTTTATTTTTGCCTGCATACTTCACAGTATTCACATCAACCACTGTAACATTATAAAGGGCTTCAACTTCGCTCTTAATTTCCAGTTTATTAGCTTCAGGACGTACAATAAAGCCGAAACGATTCAGCTTATCAGTTATTGCAGTCATTTTTTCTGTCACCAACGGTTTAATAATAATTCCCATTATTTAAGCCTCCTTTTTAAATTAAGATATTGTCAATAGCCTTCAAAGAGTTTTCAGTAAGTACAACAACCCCAGCATTCAATACTCTGTAAGTATTTAATCCTGAGATAGTCTGCACGTTAGCTTTCTCCACGTTACGAGCTGACAAATATACGTTTTTATTTGCTTCTGGTAAAATCATAAGCAGCTTTTTATCAGAAACTTTAAGATTTTTTGTCAAAGCAATGAATTCCTTTGTCCTAGGAGCTTCAAAAACGAAGTCTTCAACAACAACAATTGCATTGTTCTGAGCTTTATAAGACAAAGCTGACTTACGAGCCAATGTCTTAACTTTTTTATTCAACTTGAAATAGTAGTCTCTCGGTTTTGGACCAAATACACGTCCACCACCAACAAGTACCGGAGAGTTCATGTCACCACGACGCGCACCACCGCCACCTTTTTGGCGGCCAATCTTACGAGTAGAACCGCTGATCTCACTTCTTTCTTTTGACTTATGAGTACCCTGACGCTGGTTAGCCATAAATTGCTTTACGTCCAAATAGATAGCGTGGTCGTTGGGCTCAATTCCGAAGATAGATTCGTTTAACGTAACCTTTCTCCCAGTGTCTTCACCTTTAATGTTATATACGTTAACTTCCATTATTTCTCAATTATTACGATTGAACCTTTGCAACCAGGGACAGAACCTTTAATCAAAAGAAGGTTGTGTTCCGCGATTACTTTTAATACCTGCAAGTTTTGAACGGTAACTCTGTCACCACCCATTTGTCCACCCATACGCATTCCTTTGAATACTTTTGCCGGGTAAGAACAAGCACCAATAGATCCCGGTTTACGGGCACGATTGTGCTGACCATGAGTAGCCTGACCTACACCACCAAAGCCATGTCTTTTAACAACGCCTTGGAAACCTTTACCTTTGGAAGTTCCGACAACATCAACAAATTCTGTGCCTTCGAACATTTCTACAGTAACTGCATCACCCAGATTTAACTCATTCTCAAATTCTTTGAACTCGGCCAAGTGTCTCTTTGGTGCTACTCCAGCCTTTTTAAAGTGACCCATCAACGGTTTAGTTGTATGCTTTTCCTTTTTATCCTGGAAACCCAACTGAACAGCTTTATAGCCATCTTTTTCTACGGTCTTAACCTGAGTAACAACACAAGGACCTGCTTCGATAACAGTGCATGGTACATTTTTACCATCAGCACTGAAAACGGATGTCATTCCGATTTTTTTTCCTAATAATCCTGGCATTTCACTAAATTTTAATTATCAAACTTTAATTTCTACTTCTACACCACTCGGTAACTCTAACTTCATCAGAGCATCTACAGTCTTAGCTGTTGAGCTATAGATATCGATCAATCTCTTGTAAGAAGAGAGTTCGAACTGTTCGCGAGACTTCTTATTAACGAAAGTCGAACGGTTCACAGTAAAAATACGCTTGTGCGTAGGAAGGGGGATAGGACCGCTAACAATAGCACCTGTAGCCTTCACTGTTCTCACGATCTTCTCAGCTGATTTGTCAACCAAGTTGTGGTCATAAGATTTTAGTTTAATTCTAATTTTCTGACTCATTGTTTTTTTTGTAATTAATAAATATATAAATAAGATAAAGCGGCAGGCTAAGAGTCATTCGCTAGCCTGCTGCTTCAGATATTTTATTAGAGTAGATCAGCACGTCCTTTCACTTCTTCCAATACTGCCTTAGCAATAGAGTTAGAAACCTGAGAGTGATGAGAGTATACCATTGACGAGGTTGCACGACCAGAAGTAATAGTACGCAACGCTGTTACGTAACCAAACATCTCTGCCAACGGAACCATCGCCTTAACGATGCGAGCACCTGAACGGCTTGACTCCATACCTTCAACTTGACCACGGCGCTTATTCAAGTCACCAATAACATCACCCATATTTTCTTCTGGAGTTACAACCTCCAACTTCATTATAGGTTCCATCAAAACAGGACCTGCTTTAGCACATGCATTTTTATATGCCTGAATAGCACAGATTTCAAAAGACAACTGGTCTGAGTCAACCGGGTGGAACGAACCATCAACCAAAGTTACCTTCAGTGAATCAAGCGGATAACCTGCCAATACACCATTCTTCATTGCAGTAGCAAAACCTTTCTGTACTGAAGGAATAAATTCCTTAGGAATATTACCTCCCTTAACTTCGTCAACAAACTGCAAACCACCTTCTACAAAACTTTCATCTACCGGACCGATGTTAACAATGATATCTGCAAACTTACCACGACCACCAGACTGTTTC
Organism: Bacteroides sp. K03; assembly: GCF_019734355.1. Lineage (NCBI taxonomy): Bacteria > Pseudomonadati > Bacteroidota > Bacteroidia > Bacteroidales > Bacteroidaceae > Bacteroides > Bacteroides sp. K03. Next base: position 26,773 of record NZ_JAASHC010000034.1, on the reverse strand, counting down.
TTGTAAACTTCACGCAAGTTAACCGTCTTAGTAATTGCCTCTTTGTAGTTCACTTGAGGCTTACCCTGATTACATTCTACCTTAAACTCACGTTTCAAACGGTCAATAATAATATCCAAGTGAAGTTCACCCATACCAGAAATAACCGTCTGTCCTGTCTGCTCGTCAGTTTTCACTGTAAACGTAGGATCCTCTTCAGCCAACTTAGCCAACCCATTAGACAGTTTATCCATGTCTTTCTGAGTCTTAGGCTCAACAGCAATACCAATTACAGGTTCCGGGAAATCCATAGACTCAAGTACAATAGGAGCTGTTTCGTCACATAATGTATCACCAGTGTGGATATCTTTAAAACCGACACCAGCACCAATATCACCAGCACCAACTACTTCCACCGGATTCTGTTTGTTAGAATGCATCTGAAACAAACGAGAAACACGCTCTTTCTTACCAGAACGAGAATTGTAGATATAAGAACCTGCCTCAATCTTACCTGAATACACACGGAAGAAAGTTAAACGACCTACATACGGGTCTGTTGCAATCTTAAACGCCAAAGCTGAAGTTTTTTCATCTTCGCTTGGCTTACGATCCTCTTCAGCACCAGTATCAGGATTTGTACCAATTACATTCTCTGCATCCAGAGGAGAGGGCAAGAAAGCACAAACATAATCCAACAATGTCTGTACACCTTTATTCTTAAATGAAGAACCACAAAGCATTGGAACAACAGCCATCTGAACAGTTGCATTGCGAAGAGCTCTCAATATTTCTTCTTCTGTAATAGTAGAAGGATCATCGAAATATTTCTCCATCAAAGCATCATCAAATTCTGCTACCTTTTCCAACATCTTATCTCTCCACTCCTGAGCTTCATCCACAAGGTTAGCCGGTATTTCTTCTACCGTATAATCAGCCCCCATTGTCTCATCGTGCCAATAGATAGCTTTCATCTTAATAAGATCTACCAATCCTTTGAAAGACTCTTCTGCACCGATAGGAATAACAACCGGGCACGGATTAGCTCCCAAAACAGATTTCATCTGGCTCACCACATCAAAGAAGTTAGCACCAGAACGGTCCATTTTATTCACGTACGCAATACGCGGTACATTATACTTATCAGCCTGACGCCATACAGTTTCCGACTGAGGCTCCACACCACCTACTGCACAGTAAGCAGCTACAGCACCATCAAGCACACGCAATGAACGCTCTACTTCAGCAGTAAAGTCAACGTGTCCCGGAGTATCAATCAAGTTGATTTTATACGTATTACCAGCATATTTCCATCTTGTAGTTGTAGCAGCAGATGTAATAGTGATACCACGTTCCTGCTCCTGAGCCATCCAGTCCATTGTAGCAGCACCATCATGTACCTCACCAATTTTGTGAGTCAATCCGGTATAAAACAGGATACGTTCAGAAGTAGTAGTTTTTCCGGCATCGATGTGAGCCATGATACCGATATTACGAGTTAAATGTAAATCATTCTTAGCCATTTTCTTCTTCCTTTACTTTTTAGTTTTAAATCTCATTTGACATCCTTAACACAAGAGTGCATTAGAATCTGAAATGAGCGAACGCACGGTTAGCTTCCGCCATTCTGTGCATATCTTCTTTACGTTTGTAAGCACCACCTTGCTCATTGAATGCATCCATGATTTCGGCAGCCAATTTATCAGCCATTGATTTACCACCTCTTTTACGAGCAAAAAGAATCAGATTCTTCATCGAGATAGACTCTTTACGATCCGGACGGATTTCTGTAGGAACCTGGAAAGTAGCACCACCTACACGGCGAGACTTAACTTCCACTTGTGGAGTCACGTTATCCAACGCTTTTTTCCAAATTTCAAGAGCAGATTTTTCCTCGTTAGGAAGTTTTGTTTTAACTGTTTCTAAAGCAGCGTAGAAAATTTCGTAAGATGTATTCTTTTTGCCATCATACATCAAGTGATTTACGAATTTTGAAACCTTTTGGTCATTGAACACGGGATCCGGAAGGATAACGCGTTTTTTTGGTTTAGCTTTTCTCATTTGTTTGAAAAATAATGTTTTTTGTTTTTGGCTGTCTATTCTTGACGTCTTCAATTCTCCCACCGGAAAATTTACTCAACCTTTATAGCTTATTCCAACAAACTAAAACGAAAGTTATTACTTTAAATAGTTGATCTTAGATCGGTTATTTTTTCTTTCCTTTTACAGGAGCAGCGGCTTGTCCTGGTTTCGGGCGTTTAGCACCATACTTAGAACGTCTTTGAGTACGTCCAGCTACACCTGCCGTATCAAGAGTTCCACGAACGATGTGATAGCGCACACCCGGAAGGTCTTTCACACGTCCGCCGCGTACCAATACGATTGAGTGCTCTTGCAAATTGTGTCCTTCTCCCGGAATGTATGAGTTAACCTCTTTTTGGTTAGTCAAACGTACACGGGCAACTTTACGCATTGCAGAGTTAGGTTTTTTCGGAGTGGTTGTATACACTCTCACGCAAACGCCACGTCTTTGAGGACATGAATCGAGGGCCGGAGATTTACTTTTCTCCACCAGCACTTCGCGTCCTTTTCTTACTAATTGCTGAATTGTAGGCATTTCAAATTGTTTTTAATTTATATTATTGTTATATTAATTTCGTAACTATACATTTTGGGCTGCAAAAATACGAATAATATTTGAATAATCAATGCACTACCTCTTTTTTTTCATTTTTAACCCTTTATATTATACTCAAGCTTCACCTTTTACAGCCATTGGAGGTAAAGATTGTTCATCGGCCAATTGCACTGGTCCAAACACACGTTCATATTTTGCAATATTTTCTTCCAATGCACGAAGCAAACGTTTAGCATGTTCAGGTGCTAAAATAATCCGTGACTGAACACCTGCTTTAGGTACTCCCGGCATAACCCGTATGAAATCGAGTATGAATTCTGAACTCGAATGAGTGATGATAGCCAGGTTAGCATAAATTCCCTGCGCAACATCTTCTTTTAGTTCAATCTGTAATTGATTGTTAGGATTCTGTTCTTCCATATTTCTAAATGTTATAAATTAAACGTATATTCCAAATTCACCAGCGGAAATAATTTCACATTCCCTTTCATAAGACTAAAAAGGGGCTTTCATTCCAGAAGATGGATATTTATCCCCTTAAAAGGCTTTATTTCTCTTTACAAATTTACAACAATCCGAATAGGAAGCAAAGATTTTATGCAGTTATTTCCAGATTAAAGATTTATCTATAACAAATTAAAGAGAGTCTTGAAAGAATCCAGATCAAACCATAATCACTACCCGAAAAGACCAAAGTACCCAAAAACAAATCGCACTGAAATAATCAAAGCCAAAACACAAAAAAGGAGCAATTACCATCATGGCAATTACTCCTTCTTACTATAGTCAATTGAATTGTATTATTCTACTTCATTATAATCAAGTACCGTTTTCTTATTAGCTAAGATACGATCATACTCTTCCTTTGAACCAACAATAACTTTATCAAACTCACGTTGACCTGTACCAGCAGGAATTAAGTGACCACAGATCACATTTTCCTTCATACCTTCAAGCTTATCAATCTTACCGTTGATAGCAGCTTCGTTCAATACTTTTGTTGTTTCCTGGAAGGATGCAGCTGACATAAAGCTGGAAGTTTGCAAAGCGGCACGTGTAATACCTTGAAGAATCTGAGTAGAGGTAGCAGCAATAGCATCACGCACTTCCACCGGTTTCAAGTCACGGCGCTTCAACATACTGTTTTCATCACGCAACTTACGCGCAGTTACAATCTGTCCTGGCTGCATTGTCTGAGAATCACCTGCATCTACAACTACTTTCTTACCCCAGATACGATCATTCTCTTCCATAAACTCAAGTTTATCAACGACCTGTTGTTCAAGGAAACGAGTATCTCCGGGTTCGTCAATTTCAACTTTACGCATCATTTGACGAACAATAATTTCAAAATGCTTATCGTTAATTTTCACACCCTGCAAACGGTATACGTCCTGAACCTCATTCACGATATACTCTTGCACCGCTGTCGGACCTTTAATAGCCAAAATATCAGCTGGTGTAATGGCACCGTCTGACAACGGAGTACCAGCACGAACATAGTCATTCTCCTGTACCAGAATCTGCTTAGATAAGTTAACAAGGTACTTCTTAACCTCACCGGTTTTAGAGGTAACTACAATTTCACGATTACCACGTTTAATTTTACCCATAGTAACCTCACCATCAATTTCCGATACAACAGCCGGATTTGACGGGTTACGTGCTTCGAACAGTTCGGTAACACGTGGAAGACCACCAGTGATATCACCAGCTTTACCTACTGCACGCGGTATCTTCACAATAACCTCACCAGCTTTCACCTTCTGACCATTCTCAATGATAACGTGTCCACCCACAGGCAAGTTGTAAGTACGAATCAAATCACCATCTTCAGTAAGAATATGAGCTGAAGGCACCTTAGTCTTATCTTTAGACTCTATGATGATAATTTCACGAAGTCCGGTTGCTTCATCCGATTCAACCTTATAAGTAACGTTCTCAACAACACTCTCAAATTCAATCTTACCAGTAGCCTCAGTAATAATAACAGCGTTGAACGGATCCCACTTAGCAATAAGTTTACCCTTCTCAACCACTTCGCCATCAGCTACATACAATGTAGAGCCATAAGGTACATTGTGAGTAGACAGAACTATATTCGTATTTACATCTACGAAACGTACTTCAGCCAAACGACCTACTACAACCTTCGCTGCTTCACCAGTTTCATCAACAACGTCTACGGTACGGAGCTCTTCAAATTCCAGACGAGCTGCATTCTTAGCCACAATACTTGCATTAGCTGCAATATTAGCAGCAGTACCACCGGCGTGGAACGTACGCAAAGTCAACTGTGTACCCGGTTCACCAATTGATTGGGCAGCGATTACACCGACAGCCTCACCTTTCTGAACCATACGGCTCGTAGCAAGATTACGTCCATAACACTTAGCACATACACCCTTCTTTGATTCACAAGTCAATACTGAACGGATTTCAACGCTCTCAATCGGAGATTCCTGAATCTTCTTAGCGATGTCTTCTGTTATTTCTTCTCCACCTGAAACAAGCAATTCACCTGTTGTAGGATGAATAATATCATGTACAGATACACGACCAAGAATACGTTCATATAGAGTTGCAATAACTTCATCGTTATTCTTCAAGTCTGTACAAACCAATCCGCGAAGTGTACCACAGTCCTCCTCATTAATAATCACATCATGCGAAACGTCCACCAGACGGCGAGTCAGATATCCTGCATCGGCAGTCTTTAGTGCAGTATCGGCCAAACCTTTACGAGCACCATGGGTAGAGATAAAGTACTCCAACACCGAAAGTCCTTCTTTAAAGTTCGATAAGATCGGATTTTCAATAATCTGTCCACCTTCTGCACCAGCCTTCTGCGGTTTAGCCATCAAACCACGCATACCTGACAACTGACGGATCTGTTCCTTAGAACCACGCGCACCAGAATCAAGCATCATATATACAGAGTTAAAGCCTTGATCATCTGAAGAAATAGTTTTCATCAAGATATTAGACAACTCAGAGTTTACATGTGTCCAGATATCGATCACCTGATTATAACGTTCATTATTGGTGATGAAACCCATATTATAGTTATTGATCACCTGTTCTACTTCGTCATAACCCTTTTGAACCAATACTTCTTTCTCCTTGGGGATAATAATATCACCCAAGTTAAATGACAAGCCACCCTTAAAGGCCATCTGGTAACCAAGATTTTTAATTCCATCAAGGAAATCAGCAGCTTTCGCTACACCGCATACCTTAATTACATCACTAATGATGTCACGAAGTGATTTTTTAGAGATAATGGTATTAATATAACCAGCTTCAGGCGGAACAATCTCGTTAACAATAACACGTCCAACCGAAGTCTCACGCATTACATCTATAATATTACCGTTTTCGTCAACATCCTTCACGATAACTTTCACCGGAGCATGAATATCAACCTTACCTTCATTGTAAGCGATCAATGCTTCTTCCGGACCGTAGAAAGTTAAACCTTCTCCTTTAGCACCCGTACGCAACTTGGTTATATAATACAAGCCAAGCACCATATCCTGTGCAGGTACTGTAATAGGAGCGCCATTAGCCGGATTCAAAATATTATGTGACTGAAGCATCAACATTTGTGCTTCAAGAATAGCTTCATTACTCAAAGGCAAGTGAACAGCCATCTGGTCGCCATCAAAGTCGGCATTGAACGCTGTACAAGCAAGTGGATGCAACTGAATAGCTTTACCTTCGATCATCTTCGGTTGAAAAGCCTGAATACCCAAGCGGTGAAGAGTCGGAGCACGGTTCAGTAACACAGGATGTCCTTTCATTACATGCTCAAGAATATCCCAAATTACTGGTTCTTTACGGTCTACAATCTTCTTTGCCGACTTCACAGTTTTTACAATACCGCGTTCAATCAACTTACGAATGATAAATGGTTTATAAAGTTCGGCAGCCATCAATTTAGGAATACCGCATTCACCCATTTTCAACTCAGGACCTACAACGATAACCGAACGAGCTGAATAGTCAACACGCTTACCAAGCAAATTCTGACGGAAACGTCCTTGTTTACCCTTCAAACTATCTGATAATGACTTCAGCGGACGATTAGCGTCCGTCTTAACAGCACTTGATTTGCGCGAGTTATCAAACAATGAGTCAACCGATTCCTGAAGCATACGTTTTTCATTACGCAAAATAACTTCCGGAGCCTTGATTTCAATCAAACGTTTCAAACGATTGTTACGGATAATCACACGACGGTAAAGGTCATTCAAATCCGATGTAGCAAAACGACCACCATCCAACGGCACCAGCGGGCGAAGTTCAGGAGGAATAACCGGTACAATACGTACGATCATCCATTCCGGCTTATTACGTCCACGAGATGCACGGAACGACTCCACCACCTGTAAACGTTTCAGAGCCTCATTTTTGCGTTGCTGTGAAGCATCATTTCCAGCGCGGTGACGCAGCTCATATGACAATGCATCCAAATCAAGACGTGCCAGAAGATCATAAATAGCCTCTGCCCCCATCTTAGCAATGAACTTATTCGGATCTGTATCTTCGAGATACTGATTTTCTTTCGGAAGCGTATCCAGAATATCCAAATATTCTTCTTCTGAAAGCAAATCATATTCAGCTACGCCATCCTCAGCTTTAACACCCGGCTGAATCACAACGTAACGCTCGTAATAAATGATAGAATCCAGTTTCTTGGTAGGCAAGCCCAACAAATAACCGATCTTATTAGGAAGTGAGCGGAAATACCAGATGTGAGCCACCGGCACTACAAGCTGAATATGTCCCATACGTTCACGACGTACTTTCTTTTCAGTAACTTCTACACCGCAACGGTCGCAGACGATACCTTTATAACGGATACGTTTATACTTACCGCAATGGCATTCATAATCCTTAATAGGACCAAAGATACGCTCACAGAACAAACCGTCACGTTCTGGTTTGTAAGTACGGTAATTAATGGTTTCAGGCTTTAATACTTCACCACTCGAATTCTCTAGGATTTCTTCCGGAGAAGCCAAACCAATAGAGATTTTCGAGAAATTGCTCTTCGTCTTATTTTCTTTTCTAAAAGCCATACTCTTATATTAGTTGAAAATTGAAAGTTAAAAGTCGAAAGTTGAAGTTTGATAATTGAAAGCAGAGAGTAATAAAACTTTCAACTTTCAATTATCAACTTTCAACTAAATAATTATTCCAGATTAATGCTTAGTCCCAAGCCTCTCAACTCGTGTAACAACACATTTAAAGATTCCGGGATACCAGGTTGCGGCATAGGTTCCCCCTTAACGATTGCTTCGTAAGCTTTAGAACGTCCCACAACATCATCTGATTTAATTGTCAATATTTCCTGGAGAATGTGTGCAGCACCGAAACCTTCGAGTGCCCAAACCTCCATTTCTCCGAAACGCTGACCACCAAACTGAGCTTTACCACCAAGTGGCTGCTGAGTAATAAGTGAGTACGGACCGATAGAACGAGCATGCATCTTATCTTCAACCATGTGACCAAGTTTAAGCATATAAGTTACACCTACAGTTGCTGCCTGGTCAAATTTCTCACCTGTACCACCGTCGCAAAGATAAGTCTTGCAATAACGCGGCAATCCTGCTTTATCTGTCCACTGATCCAAGTCCTCCATGGTAGCACCATCGAAAATAGGAGTAGCAAACTTAACGCCAAGTGTCTTTCCTGCACGACCAAGAACAGCTTCAAAAATCTGTCCGATATTCATACGCGAAGGCACACCCAACGGATTCAAGACAATGTCAACCGGAGTACCATCTTCCAGGAATGGCATATCTTCCTGACGTACAACACGGGAAACAATACCCTTGTTACCATGACGACCTGCCATTTTATCACCGACACCAATCTTGCGTTTTTTAGCAATATATACTTTTGCCATCTGAATAATACCTGCAGGGAGTTCGTCACCAATAGTGATAGCAAACTTCTTACGTTTCAATTCAGCATCAAGCTCTTTATACTTCTTGATATAGTTCATCACCAAATCACGAATCATACTATTAATATGTTCATCATTCGTCCAATTACTTAACTGAATAGAAGTAAAGTCAAGTGAGTCAAAATCTGACACATTAAATTTGGAACCCTTCGCAATTACTTCAGCTCCCAAATAATCCTTTACTCCCAGTGAAACCTTACCTTCAGTCAATGTCATTAGCTTCTTCACAAGAATACGTTTCAAGTCTGAAGCTTTTCCTTCAAACTCATCATCTATCTTCGGAAGCAAGGCTTTATCAGCCAACTTAGAACTGCGGTTCTTTATTACACGTGAGAAGAGTTTCTTATCAATAACCACACCCTTCAATGAAGGAGAAGCTTTCAAAGAAGCATCTTTCACATCACCAGCTTTATCACCAAAGATAGCACGAAGCAATTTCTCTTCAGGAGAAGGATCAGACTCACCCTTCGGAGTGATTTTACCAATCATGATATCCCCCGGCTGAATACGTGCACCAATACGCACAATACCGTTCTCATCAAGATCTTTAGTGGCCTCTTCACTTACATTAGGAATATCGGAAGTAAGTTCCTCCATTCCGCGTTTTGTTTCGCGAACCTCTAATGAGTATTCTTCAACATGTACAGAAGTGAGCAAGTCTTCACGAACAACACGTTCGTTCAATACGATAGCATCCTCATAGTTATATCCCTTCCATGGCATATATGCAACGAGCAAATTCTTACCCAATGCCAATTCACCATTTTCAGTAGAATAACCTTCTGTCAGGATTTGCCCCTTCGTTACCCGATCACCTCTATTACAGATCGGACGAAGGTCAATTGTCATATTTTGGTTGGTCTTACGGAATTTAGGAATTCTATATTCTTTCAGAGCCGATTCAAAACTTACAAATTCTTCGTCTTCGGTACGATCATACAAAATACGAATGGTAGTAGCATCAACATAATCAATTACGCCATCACCTTCTGCAGTAATCTGCGTACGTGAATCTCTAACCAACTGACGTTCGATACCAGTACCTACAATAGGAGCTTCACTTCTCAATAAAGGAACTGCCTGGCGCATCATGTTAGATCCCATCAATGCGCGGTTAGCATCATCATGTTCCAAGAACGGAATCAAAGAAGCTGCAATAGAAGCAATCTGCTGAGGAGAAACATCCATCAACTCTACTTCAGCAGGTTCCACAACTGGGAAATCAGCATCCTGACGAGATTTTACTTTGTTACGAATAAATGTTCCATCATCATTCAACGGAGCATTACCCTGTGCAATGACCTTACCTTCTTCTTCTTCTGCAGTCAGATAAATCAAACCGTTATCAGAAAGATCTACCTTAGCATTCTCTACTTTACGATATGGAGTTTCAATGAATCCAAGGTCATTAATTTTTGCAAATACACACAATGACGAAATCAAACCGATATTCGGACCTTCCGGTGTTTCAATCGGGCAAAGACGACCATAATGTGTGTAATGAACGTCACGAACCTCAAATCCGGCACGTTCACGGGAAAGACCACCAGGACCCAGTGCAGACATACGACGCTTGTGAGTAATCTCAGCCAGCGGGTTTGTCTGATCCATAAACTGTGACAAAGCATTGGTTCCGAAGAATGAATTAATAACAGAAGAAATTGTCTTCGCATTGATCAAGTCAATCGGAGTAAACACTTCGTTATCACGAACATTCATACGTTCACGAATAGTACGTGACATACGAGCCAGACCAACAGCAAACTGATTAGACAGCTGTTCACCTACTGTACGTACACGACGATTACTCAAGTGGTCAATATCATCCACATCTGCTTTTGAGTTAATCAACTCAATCAGATATTTAATGATTTCAATAATATCTTCCTTGGTAAGAACACGTACATCCATGTCAGTCGTCAGATTCAACTTTTTGTTGATTCTATAACGGCCTACATCACCAAGGTCATATCTCTTTTCCGAGAAGAACAGGTTGTTTATTACCTCACGTGCACTTGCATCATCGGCAGGATCTGCATTACGCAACTGACGATAAATATAAAGCACCGCTTCTTTTTCCGAGTTACTCGGGTCCTTCTGCAAAGTATTATATATAATGGAGTAATCAGACTGATTCGGCTCATCCTTATGGATCAGGATGTTCTGAACGCCCGATTCAATAATTTCATTGATATGTTCTTCCTCAATGACAGTTTCACGGTCGATAATAACTTCATTACGCTCGATAGAAACTACTTCACCAGTATCTTCATCAACAAAATCTTCAATCCAGGTTTTCAAAACACGGGCAGCCAGCTTACGACCCACGATTCTCTTAAGATTTGTCTTGTTTACCTTTACATCTTCTGCCAGGTTAAAAATCTCAAGAATATCTTTATCATTTTCAAAGCCAATCGCTCTCAACAGCGTTGTTACAGGCAGTTTTTTCTTTCGGTCGATGTATGCGTACATCACATTATTGATGTCGGTAGCAAACTCAATCCATGAACCCTTGAATGGAATAATACGTGCCGAGTATAATTTCGTACCGTTAGCATGAACACTCTGACCGAAGAATACACCCGGAGAACGATGAAGCTGGGACACAACTACACGTTCGGCACCATTGATGACAAAAGTCGCCTTTTCAGTCATATAGGGAATCGGGCCAAGAAATACATCCTGAATCACCGTATCAAAATCCTCATGGTCAGGATCAGTACAGTAAAGCTTGAGTTTCGCTTTCAAAGGGACACTATAAGTAAGCCCACGCTCTATACAATCATCAATGGTATAACGCGGCGGATCAATATAATAGTCCAAAAACTCAAGAACAAAATTGTTTCTTGTATCGGCAATAGGGAAGTTTTCAGCAAATACTTTATACAATCCCTCATTCTTACGCTTTTCGGGCGGGGTGTCTAGTTGTAGAAAGTCTTGGAATGACTTCAATTGTACTTCCAGGAAATCCGGATATTCAAGCGGATTCTTAGTCGAAGCAAAATTAACTCTTTGATTTACAGTATTTGAAGACATCTGTCAATGAATTTGAAGAACTTAATTTTAAATATATACACAAAAAGGTTAAGAATCCTCTTGCGAAGGATTCTTAACCGAATTACCTGATTTCCAGGCTAATGTTATTTAAGTTCAACTTCAGCTCCAGCTTCTTCCAATGTTTTCTTCAATGATTCTGCTTCGTCTTTAGCCAAACCTTCTTTTACTACGCTAGGAGCACCGTCTACCATGTCCTTAGCTTCTTTCAAACCAAGACCACAAGCTTCCTTAACGGCCTTTACAACCTGAAGTTTAGCTGCACCAGCGCTTTTCAATACTACGTCGAAAGAAGTTTTTTCTTCTGCAGCAGCAGCACCAGCTGCAGGACCAGCAGCAACAGCAACAGCTGCAGCAGCAGGTTCAATACCGTATTCTTCTTTAAGGATAGTTGCAAGTTCATTAACTTCTTTTACTGTCAAGTTAACTAATTGTTCTGCAAAAGCTTTCAAATCTGCCATTTTTTGTATGATTTTAATTGTTTAATTACTTTGTTGATTATAAAAATTATTCGGGTCTTTACTTCCTTCACAGTCAGTGACCCTTTTTTGAAACTTACGCTTCGGTACGTTCACCAAGAGTTTTGAGAACTCCGTGAAGGGTGTTACCACCTGATTGAAGAGCAGAAATAACATTCTTGGCCGGAGATTGCAACAGGGCAATAACGTCAGCAATAACTTCATTTTTACTCTTAATAGCTACGAGAGCATCCAACTGGTCAGCACCAACATAGAAGCTTTCTTCTGCATAAGCAGCTTTCAGTCCGGGAATTCCATCTTTAGCTTTATCTTTGATCAATTTAGCCGGTGCATTAGCAACGTTACTAAACATAACAGCAGTAGTGCCAGTCAAAGAATTGTAAAGAGGAGAAAAATCTTCTTCTAAAGATTCAAGCGCTTTGTGAAGCAGTGTATTCTTAACCACCATCAATTTGATGTCAGCTTTGAAACAAGCTCTTCTCAAGGCACTTGTAGCAGCAGCGTTCATAGCTGTTACATCTACCAGGTAGAAGTGACCATATTCCTTTACTGTATCAGCGATATGCGCAATAATCGTATTTTTATCTTCCTTTCTCATTATTCCTCCGTTTTATTAGATTTCCTCTACCGACTTCGGGTCGATTTTGATACCCGCACTCATCGTGCTAGAAAGATAAATACTCTTAATATATGTACCCTTGGCTGCTGTCGGTTTCAATTTATTCAATGTAGCAATAAATTCTTTTGCGTTATCGCGAATTTTTTCTGCATCGAATGAAACTTTACCAATTGAAGTATGAACAATACCGCTCTTATCAACTTTGAAGTCAATCTTACCTTGTTTTACTTCTTTTACAGCTTTAGCAACATCCATAGTTACAGTACCACTCTTCGGGTTAGGCATCAATCCGCGAGGACCGAGCACACGACCGAGTGCACCAATTTTACCCATGATAGATGGCATAGTGATAATTACATCAATATCAGTCCACCCACCTTTGATCTTTTCGATATATTCATCCAGACCAACATAGTCAGCACCCGCTTCTTTTGCAGCAGCTTCAGCATCCGGTGTACACAGTACCAACACACGAACTTCTTTACCAGTACCATGAGGAAGTGAAACGACACCTCTCACCATCTGGTTAGCCTTACGTGGATCAACACCTAAACGTACATCAATATCTAATGAAGCATCAAACTTAGTAAAAGTAATTTCCTTTACCAAAGATGCAGCCTCTTTCAGTGAGTATGCTTTCCCTGCTTCAATTTTTCCTGCAGCTAACTTTTGATTTTTTGTCAGTTTACCCATTACAATTGAAGTTTATTAATTATTAACCGGGAACTCCCCTTTTACAGCGATACCCATACTTCTAGCTGTACCTGCAACCATTTTCATGGCAGCTTCCACAGTAAAACAGTTCAAGTCAACCATTTTGTCCTGAGCAATCGTACGAACCTGTTCCCAAGTCAACTCGGCAACTTTCTTACGGTTAGGCTCAGCAGAACCACTCTTTACCTTAGCTACTTCAAGCAATTGAATAGCAACGGGAGGAGTCTTGATTACAAAATCGAAAGACTTATCTGCGTAGTAAGTAATAATAACAGGCAGAATTTTACCTGCTTTGTCCTGGGTTCTGGCATTGAATTGCTTGCAAAACTCCATGATATTGATTCCCTTAGAACCCAATGCAGGTCCAACGGGAGGTGATGGATTTGCAGCGCCTCCTTTAATCTGTAATTTGATTAGTCCAGCAACTTCTTTAGCCATTTTTTAATTGATTTATATATAAACATTAATGAAGAATACTACAGCGTAACACCTGCACTATTCCTTTTCCACTTGCATAAAGCCCAATTCAAGCGGCGTTTTGCGCCCGAATATCTTTACCATGACCTTTAGTTTCTTTTTTTCACTATTCACCTCTTCAATGATACCACTGAATCCGCTGAAAGGGCCAAAAGTAACCTTTACAGTTTCACCTACAACATATGGGATATTTAACTCTTCTCCCGTCTCCTGCAGTTCATCCACTGTACCAAGTATACGATTCACTTCCGATTGTCTAAGGGGTACCGGCTTTTCAGAGCCGCCCAAAAAACCTATCACATTAGGAGTATTTCTCAAGTGATGAGACACCTCACCTACCAGAGCAGCCTCCACCAAAACGTAACCAGGAAGATAACTTCTTTCCTTCACAATTTTTTTACCATTGCGAACCTGATATACTTTTTCGGTAGGAATCAATACCTGAGACACATATTCGCCTAGGTCGCTGTTTTTAATATCAGCTTCAAGATACTCTTTAACCTTAGCTTCTTTTCCACTAATGGCACGCAAAACATACCATTTCTTTTCAATCTCAGACATCGCCATTCCTTTTGTTTAATGTGGATAAATTATTTTCTCCATGAAATTTTGGAAACAAAGATCCATCAAGAATACCAGCACTGCAATTATCAGGGAAGCATATAAAACAGCAACTGCATTACTGGACAGTTCAGAATACGTAGGCCACGATACTTTATGTACAAGTTCGTCGTAAGATTCTTTAATATAAGCTACTACTTTTTTCATCTTATAAAAATTAGCACGGGAGGAGAGGCTCGAACTCCCGACACCCGGTTTTGGAGACCGGTGCTCTACCAACTGAGCTACTCCCGTTTGTACATAATCAGTTCCCGATTTACACCGAGAACTGATCAAGTTTATTTAATATTAGTCAAGAATTTCAGTAATCTGACCAGCACCTACCGTACGTCCACCTTCGCGGATAGCGAAACGAAGACCCGGATTCAATGCTACCGGATAGATCAATTCTACAGTGATAGTTACGTTATCACCCGGCATTACCATTTCAGTTCCTTCCGGAAGAGTGATCTCACCTGTACAGTCCATAGTACGCAGATAGAACTGAGGACGATATTTGTTGTGGAATGGAGTGTGACGTCCACCTTCTTCTTTCTTCAGGATATAAACCTCTGCTTTGAATCTAGAGTGAGGTTTGATCTGACCTGGTTTACAAAGAACCATACCACGTTTGATTTCGTTCTTATCAACACCACGAAGCAACAGACCTACGTTATCACCAGCTTCACCCTGATCCAGCAATTTGCGGAACATTTCAACACCAGTTACAACAGATTTCTTATCTTCACCCAAACCAAGGATTTCAACTTCATCACCTACGTGAATAATACCAGTTTCGATACGACCTGTTGCAACAGTACCACGACCAGTGATAGAGAACACGTCTTCTACCGGCATCAAGAAAGGTTTATCAACATCACGCGGAGGCAGTGGAATCCAGTTATCAACAGCATCCATCAACTCCATCACTTTGTCTTCCCATTTTTCTACACCGTTCAATGCACCCAAAGCAGAACCACGGATGATAGGAGTATTGTCACCGTCGAAATCATAGAATGAAAGAAGTTCTCTCATTTCCATTTCAACAAGTTCCAACATTTCTTCATCATCAACCATGTCACACTTATTCATGAATACAACCAACTTCGGAACGTTTACCTGACGAGCCAAAAGGATGTGCTCGCGAGTCTGAGGCATCGGACCATCAGTAGCAGCAACTACGATGATAGCACCATCCATCTGAGCAGCACCAGTTACCATGTTCTTAACGTAGTCGGCGTGACCCGGACAGTCTACGTGTGCATAGTGACGGTTTGCAGTAGAATATTCTACGTGTGAAGTATTAATTGTAATACCTCTTTCTTTTTCTTCAGGAGCATTATCGATTGAATCGAAAGAACGCAATTCTGAAAGACCTTTCTTTGCCAACACTGTAGTGATAGCAGCAGTCAAGGTTGTCTTACCGTGGTCTACGTGACCGATTGTACCAATGTTTACGTGCGGTTTGTCACGATTGAATTTCTCTTTAGCCATAGCTTTACTTGTTATTTATTTGATTAATAATCAGCATTTACATCCTACTGAGCTGTTACCGGGATTTGAACCCGGGACCTCTTCCTTACCAAGGAAGTGCTCTACCACTGAGCTATAACAGCAAGAAAAAAGAGAGCGGAAGACGGGGCTCAAACCCGCGACCCTCAGCTTGGAAGGCTAATGCTCTATCAACTGAGCTACTTCCGCATCTGCCAAAGTTTACACTCTGTCTTCTTGTTTGTGGGCAAAGATGGATTCGAACCACCGAAGTCGAAAGACAGCAGATTTACAGTCTGCCCCATTTGGCCACTCTGGTATTTGCCCTTAATTAGTTGAAAGTTGAGAGTTAAAAATTACAATATACTTATTAAACCCAACATCAACATTTTTCTATAATTGAACAAAGTCTCCAATTTCATCGTTTATCAATAAAAGCTATTCAAAACTTTCAATTTTAAACTCTCAACCTTCAACTTTTTCGAGCCTCTTGTCGGATTCGAACCAACGACCCCGAGATTACAAATCACGTGCTCTGGCCAACTGAGCTAAAGAGGCAACTACTCAAAAAATGCAACCGTCACGTTCTAACGCGAGCGAAACGGCTGCAAATTTAGTTATTTATTTCTTTCCCGCAAAACTTTTGCGAACTTTTTATTTACTACGTTGTTTTTCCTTGTATTTAACCAGTTGTTTTCCGAGAGCTTCCACACTCACATCAATAGCCTCTTCAAATGTGTCGCAAATTTTACTCGCATAAAACTCCCCATTTGGAACAAGCACTTTTACTCCGGCTTCCTTATTTTCTGCCGTTTCTGGTTTTACTACCTTTAATGACACCTCTACTTTCTTTATATCTTCGTAATATTTCTCCAACTTAGACACTTTCTTCTGAATGAAAGCCTGCAATTGTTCTGTTGCATCAAAGTGAATCGATTGAATTCTAATTTCCATACTTACCTCCTTTTTTAAGCCCGTGGATGGGCTTGTTTATACACTTTTTTAAGTTCTTCAAAAGTAGTGTGCGTATAAATTTCAGTAGTAGCCAAACTACTATGACCAAGAAGTTCTTTAACTGCACCCAACTCCGCTTCATTATTCAGCATCGTTGTTGCAAAAGTATGCCTTAACACATGAGGACTTCTCTTTTTAAGCGTCACCACCTTTGACAGGTTCCGTTTCACTAAATTATAGACCAGATTTTTATAAAGTCGTTCGCCATTCTCTTTTACAAAAAAAGCATCAGACATTTTTTGAATCTGCCCGTTTCGCATATCAACATATTTACGCATTTCTTCCTTCAGTTCTTCACCAAAAGGAATCAAGCGTTGTTTATTCCTCTTTCCCGTCACTTTCAAAAGAGAAGCTGAAAAATCCACATCCACATCATCAAGACCAATCAATTCTGAAAGCCTCATACCAGTAGCATAAAACATTTCAATAATCAAATGATCCCGACATCCTTTAAATCCTTCGCCAAAATCCGTTTCATCCAACAACTTGTTCATTTCATTCTCTTTCAAAAAAGAAGGAAGAGGCTTTTTATTTTTTGGACCTGTTATTTTTCGTAATGGATCCACCGTTACCTCACCTCGCTTTAAAAGAAACTTATAAAACGACCGGAGCGAACTTAGTTTACGATTTACAGAAGTCGAAGTATACCCCTTATCCATCAACAAAACAATCCATTCACGAATAAGTTCAGGTTTTACTTCTACTGGATTAAACTCTCCAATCTCATCCTGAGCGAACTCCTTTAGTTGAGAAATATCTTCACCGTAAGCTAAAACGGTTTTTTCAGAATAATTCCGCTCATACCGGAGATAATCAAGAAAAGAGTCTGTCAACATACCATCGCTACATCTATAATTTTGCAACGAATGTATGAAAAGAAATCAATAATTCAAAGGAAATTACGAATTATTAATCTTCTACTTGCTGAAGTTGCTGAACGTAAACGGCACGCTCTTTCTTAAGTCTTTTAGTTACAGATGGTTTATCAAACTGCTGTCTGCTTCTTAATTCTTTAACGATACCGGTTTTTTCAAATTTTCTCTTAAACTTCTTCAGCGCTTTTTCAATGTTTTCGCCTTCTTTTACAGGTACTACAATCATTTTATTACTATTAAATATGTTATGGTTTAAAATTTCCGCAGTTAAATTGCGCCGCAAAATTACACATACTTTCTTTATTCACAAAACTTTCGGCAATTATTTCTCAAAATCAGTGCATATGCATCTCCTTACAAGCTATTTCCGAAGAAAAATACTACCTTTGGAGGAAACTTATAATACCTATATTTATATGAAGCAAACGATTAACGAACGCATACAAGCACTGCGGTTGATACTCAAAAGTAAATCAATCAGTGCCTTCATTATTCCAAGTACCGATCCGCATCTCAGTGAATATGTAGCTCCACACTGGAAAATACGGGAATGGATTTCCGGTTTCACCGGCTCAGCCGGAACAGTAGTTATACTGGAAGATAAAGCCGGACTGTGGACAGACTCCCGATATTTTTTGCAGGCTACACAGCAATTGGAGGGTACAGACATCACTTTATACAAAGAGATGTTGCCGGAAACACCCACAATTACAGACTTTTTATGCCAGAATATTAAACCCGGAGAAACTATAGGTATCGATGGCAAAATGTTCTCAGTGGAACAGGTAGAACAAATGAGAAGAAAATTTGAGGTAGAGAATATCCATTTAGAAACTTGTGGTGATTTACCAGGAGAAATATGGAAAGAACGCCCGGACATGCCCAGTACACCAGCTTTCATATACAGACTCAAATATGCAGGAAAAAGTTGTCAGGAAAAAATTGAAGCAATCCGGACTAATTTAAAAAAACAAGGAACAGATGGACTATTTCTTTCAAGTCTAGACGAAATAGCCTGGACACTAAACCTCAGAGGAAGCGATGTACATTGTAACCCGGTAATCATAAGTTATTTATTGATTACACAAAACAATATTACTTATTTCATCTCACCGGAGAAAATAACCAAAGAGGTAGAAAATTACCTGAAAGAACAACAGGTAAGTATACAACCTTACAATGAAGTCGAGAATTATCTGAGAAAACTTAATATAAAAAACCTGCTACTTAATCCGTCCAAAACAAACTATGCCATCTATTCGGCAGTAAATCCGGCTTGTAATATCGTTTATGCCGAGTCACCCGTAACATTACTAAAAGCAGTCCGCAACGAACAGGAAATTGCCGGGGTTCATGCTGCAATGCAACGAGATGGAGTAGCATTGGTACGTTTTCTTAAATGGCTGGAAGAAGTAGTGCCTTCAGGACTGGAAACAGAACTCAGCATAGACAAAAAGTTACATGAATGCCGTGCTGCTCAAGCACTTTATATGGGTGAAAGTTTTGATACTATCGCCGGATACAAAGAACACGGAGCAATCGTACATTATTCGGCAACACCGGAGACAGATGCGACCTTACTTCCGAAAGGCTTTTTACTTTTGGATTCGGGCGCGCAGTATCTGGACGGCACAACGGATATTACCCGTACCATTGCTTTAGGTGAGTTAACTGAGGAAGAAAAGACTGACTATACATTGATACTCAAAGGTCATATAGCACTTGCTATGGCTAAGTTTCCTACAGGAACGCGCGGAGCCCAACTGGATGTTTTGGCACGAATGCCGATATGGCAACATAAAATGAACTTTCTGCACGGTACCGGCCATGGTGTAGGCCACTTCCTCAGCGTACACGAAGGTCCGCAAAGTATTCGCATGAATGAAAACCCTGTCATTCTCCAGCCTGGCATGGTGACATCCAACGAACCAGGAGTATACAAAGCCGGAAGTCATGGTATCCGCACAGAAAATCTGACACTGGTACGCAAGGCAGACGAAGGAATGTTTGGCGATTATCTGGAATTTGAAACAATCACCCTCTGCCCTATTTGCAAGAAGGGAATCATCAAAGAGATGCTAACCGCCGAGGAGGTGTCATGGTTGAATGCATATCATCAAAAGGTGTACGAAAAACTATCACCCGATTTAAACGAAGAAGAAAAGAAATGGTTGCAGGAAGCAACAGCAGCAATTTAATAATTATAGAGAAATATGGCTTTAATAAAATCAGTTAGAGGATTTACCCCTGAAATAGGCGAGAACTGCTTTCTCGCTGATAATGCTGTGATCATCGGCGACGTAAAAATGGGATGTGACTGTAGTATATGGTTCAGCACCGTGTTGCGCGGTGATGTAAATTCTATCCGTATAGGTAATGGAGTGAACATACAGGATGGAAGTGTATTACATACCTTATATGAAAAATCGACCATCGAAATAGGCGATCACGTTTCAGTAGGCCATAATGTAACTATTCACGGAGCTACTGTAAAGGACTATGCCTTGATAGGAATGGGCTCTACCCTACTCGATCACGCTGTAATTGGTGAAGGTGCCATTGTAGCAGCAGGTTCATTAGTACTAAGCAATACCATTATTGAACCTGGGAGTATATGGGGAGGTGTACCTGCTAAGTTTATAAAAAAGGTAGATCCGGAGCAAGCAAAAGAGCTGAATCAAAAAATAGCTCACAACTATCTGATGTACTCTTCCTGGTATAAGGAAAAAGAATAAAAAAAGTGAGAGATAACCCGGAAAAAGTTATCTCTCATTTTTTTATATATACTAACTTAGAACCTGTTTAAATTTTCCTCATAAAAGTTTTTATCCAGTTTGTTTTGAGCAAAATTTAAGCAGACTCTTACCTAAAAGTTAATCATATGTAGTATCCGATCGGTTGCCCCGGCATTACTTGTAACGTAATATCCGGCATTGGCTCCGGTTTCGCGTAGGAAAACCTCGTCGGAAAGCATCTTGTCCAACAGACTTTGCAACTCTTCATAATTCTTGATAGAGTAAGCTCCCTTTGCTTCCAATAATTGCACAGCCTCCATAAACTTCTGATATTTAGGGCCAAACACTACAGGAATACCATAAACAGCTGCTTCCAGTGTATTATGGATACCTACTCCAAAACCACCTCCAATATAGGCAATCTCTCCATAACGATAAATAGACGACAACAATCCATAGCAGTCGATTAACAGGCAGTCCGCTTTCAACACATTCTTTTCGTCGGCACGAGTATAACGTACATACGGACGTTTCAACTTACTGATAATTTCTACCAAATGATTTTCATCAATAACGTGTGGAGCAATAATAAGCTTCATTTCCGGATGGCTATTGAAATATTCCAAAAACAGATCCTCGTCAGGCCCCCAGGAACTTCCGGCGACAAAAGTCAAAGACTGCCCCTTAAACATCTTGACCAATGGCAGATCTTTAGCCTCTTCACGTATTTGCAACACACGGTCAAAACGAGTATCACCTACTACTGTCACACGTGTAATACCTATCTTTGACAAATAACGTTTCGAAGTTTCATTCTGCACAAACAGATGATCGAAGTCTTTCAGCACATTACGATACGTTCCACCATACCATTTGAAAAAGATCTGATCCCGGCGAAAAATAGAAGAAACACTATATACCGGAATACGGCGTTTATGCATTTCATCCAGATAGTTCTTCCAGAATTCATATTTTATAAAAAATGCCATACAGGGATTCACGATATCCAAAAACTTCTTCACATTACGAGGTTTATCGAATGGTAAGTAGCAAACGATATCCGCTCCCCGGTAGTTCTTACGAACTTCATATCCTGAAGGAGAAAAGAAGGTAAGAAGTATCTTATAATCCGGATATTTTTCCCTGATTTTTTCAATAAGAGGCCGTCCCTGTTCAAACTCACCCAAAGATGCAGCATGAAACCAGATATAACGGGCATCCTTCTCCACCTGCTGACGGAGAAGTTCATACACCACCCAATGGCCTTTCATCATTTTTCGGGGTTTCCGACTAAATGGGGCGGCCAGATGGACTACAATGTCGTAAATGACTATTGCCAGATCGTAGAGCATATCGCGTATGTATTGTATTACTTCAGAACCTCTACAGCGCGTTTCATACGAGCCACAGTTTCTTCCTTACCCAATACCCAGGAAATATCGAACATATGCGGACCTTTGCCTTCTCCAACCAATGTCAGACGGAATGCATTCATAATATTACCGGTATGATACTCCTTTTCCGCAATCCAGTCCATCACAATTTTCTCTTGTCCTTCGATGCTGAAATCATCAATACCAGCCAACACTTCTGCCAACTCGGTCATACACTTAGCAGAATCTTCCTTCCAGCGCTTTTTCACCGTCTTTTCGTCATATTCTGCAGGTGCAACAAAGAAAAAGCTGCAAACATCCCATAACTCACGCACAAAACTTACACGGTCTTTCATCATACCTACCACAGTCACCACCTTTTCAAAGGGAGCTTCCACACCATGCTCTTTCAAGATAGGAATAAAGAGCTCAGCTATTTCCTCATTGGATTTCTGTTGAATATACTGATGATTGAACCAGATGCCTTTTTTATAGTCAAATTTAGCACCCGACTTACTGCAACGATGCAAATCAAAAAGCCGGATTAGTTCATCCATTGACATCACTTCCTGATCATTACCAGGATTCCATCCCAGCAAAGCAAGGAAATTAATCACTGCTTCGGGCAAATAACCGGCTTCACGATAACCAGATGACACCTCGCCTGTCTTTGGGTCGTGCCATTCGAGCGGGAATACCGGAAAGCCAAGACGATCACCGTCACGTTTACTCAATTTACCATTACCTTCAGGTTTAAGCAACAAAGGCAGGTGAGCAAATGCAGGCATTGTATCTTCCCAGCCGAAAGCACGGTAAAGTAATACGTGCAAAGGCGCAGAAGGCAACCATTCTTCACCACGGATCACATGAGAAACTTCCATCAAATGGTCGTCCACGATGTTTGCCAGATGATAAGTGGGGAGTTCATCGGCCGATTTATAAAGTACTTTATCATCCAGAATAGATGAATTAATAATCACTTCACCCCGGATGAGATCATTAACATGCACATCCTCATTGGGTTCTATTTTAAAACGGACCACGTATTGTTTGCCTTCAGCAATCAACGCATCCACTTCATCTTTTGAAAGAGTCAATGAGTTACGCATCATCCCCCGTGTAGAGGCGTCATATTGAAAATTTGCTATTTCAGCACGCTTAGCATCCAATTCTTCGGGAGTATCAAAAGCAATATAGGCCTTGCCATTGTCTAGCAGTACTTTTACATACTTCTTGTATATTTCGCGGCGTTCAGATTGGCGGTATGGACCATGCTCTCCTCCAAAACTCACTCCTTCATCAAAATGAATTCCAAGCCATTTGAAAGATTCAAGGATATATTCTTCTGCACCGGGTACAAAACGGTTTGAATCAGTATCTTCAATGCGGAAAATCATATCCCCTCCATGCTGACGAGCAAAGAGATAATTATACAAAGCTGTACGCACACCACCGATGTGCAATGCTCCCGTAGGACTCGGAGCAAAGCGAACTCTTACTTTTCTTTCTGCCATAATTTGCGTTAGTATAGGTAAATCGTGGCAAAATTAAACTTTTTTTTCCACACGATTGTTTTTTTTTGTACTTTTCGCAAAAAATTCAAAGGATATGAATCATCTCAAGAAAAAAAACAGCTTCTCCTACAGAGATTTATTATACAAAGCACTGATATTTGTAGCTACGGTAACAGTTATTGTATACTTCCTACCCCGTGATAACAAATTCAACTATCAGTTTGACACTAACAAACCTTGGAGATATGGGCAGTTGATAGCTACATTCGGCTTTCCCATTTACAAAGATGATGCAGTAGTAAAACGAGAACAAGACAGTCTGCTTGCCTCCTTTCAACCTTATTATCAATTAAATAAGGATGTAGAAAAAGATGCACTCATCAAATTAAAAGAGAATTATCAGAATCATCTTAAAGGAATTCTACCTTCCTATGATTATATCCGTTATATTGAACGAACGTTGAAAGATATTTATACTGCCGGCATTGTTTCGACAGAAGATGCTCAGAAACTGGATAAAGACAGCACAACAGCCATAATGAAAATAGATGATAAAATGGCTGAATCACAACTTACTGCCAATCTCTATACCTTAAAGGAAGCATATGAACATCTGCTTTCTGCCGATACAGCCCATTACAGCCGGGACATCCTACGCCAATGCGCTCTCAACGAATATATATCTCCCAACCTGACTTATGACCAGAAACGTACACAAACGGTAAAAGAAGACATTCTGGACAACTACTCATGGACCAGTGGAGTGGTAGTGAGCGGACAGAAAATCATTGACCGTGGTGAAATTGTCAGTCCGAAAACATACAGCATATTAGAGTCTCTCCGGAAAGAGTCGATTAAACGGAGTGAATCGCTGGGGCAGAAGCAACTTATACTGGTAGGTCAAATACTCTTTGTCAGTATTCTCACTCTTTGCTTTATGCTTTATCTGGAGCTCTTCCGGAAAGACTACTATCAACGAAAAGGCAGTTTATCACTACTATTCATATTAATTGTATTCTACAGCGTAATCACTGCACTAATGGTGACGCATAGTATATTTAATGTGTATATCCTGCCATATGCCATGCTCCCCATTATCATACGGGTATTTCTCGATTCCCGAACCGCTTTTCTGACGCATGTCATTACGATACTGATTTGTTCAATAGCATTGCGGTTTCCTCATGAATTTATATTAACACAGCTGGCAGCAGGCCTGGTGGCTATCTTCAGTTTGCGGGAACTTTCACAGAGGTCTCAACTGTTCCGAACTGCTCTCCTGGTAATACTCACTTATGCAGCCGTTTACTTTGCATTTGAACTGATAACAGAAAATGACCTCGCAAAGTTAAACGTAAGAATGTATACCTATTTTATTATTAATGGCATTTTATTATTATTTGCCTATCCATTATTGTTCCTCCTGGAAAAAACATTCGGATTCACCTCTAATGTAACTCTGGTGGAACTATCAAATATCAACAATGACCTGCTCCGCCAAATGTCCGAAACAGTGCCCGGTACATTCCAGCACTCTATGCAAGTAGCCAATCTTGCCGCAGAGGCAGCCATCCGCATTGGAGCTAAAAGCCAGTTGGTACGTACCGGTGCCTTATATCACGACATCGGCAAAATGGAAAATCCGGCATTCTTCACCGAAAATCAATCCGGAGGAATCAACCCACACAAAAATCTGAATTACGAACAGAGTGCACAAGTCGTCATCAATCATGTAACGGATGGCCTTAAACTGGCAGAGAAATACAACCTTCCAAAAGTTATAAAAGATTTTATCAGCACTCATCACGGACGAGGTAAAACAAGATTCTTCTACATATCCTGGAAAAACGAACATCCCGGTGAAGAACCTGATGACGAAAAGTTCACCTATCCGGGCCCTAATCCTTTCTCCAAAGAAACTGCCATACTGATGATGGCGGATGCTGTAGAAGCAGCCTCACGTAGTTTGCCCGAATACACAGAAGAAAGTATCAGTAACCTGGTAGAAAAGATAATCGATTCTCAGATTGAGGAGGGATATTTCAAAGAATGCCCCATCACTTTCAAGGATATTGCAACTGTAAAAGCTGTATTCAAAGAAAAATTGAAAACGATTTACCACACACGTATCAGTTATCCGGAATTAAAAAAATGAAAATGACATCAAAGGAACAAAAACAGGCCGAAAGACTGTTGCAACGCAACGGTGTAGGACTTCATGATATCGGGAGTTTTAGTTTTATGAAACGATATTATCAGATGCCACGTAAAAGTAACCTGATATCAAAAGACAAATATGGTGCCGGAGTACTCACTTTACACTTGAATAAAGGTACAACGAAAGTAATCTATCTTCCTTTATATCGCCATCCAACAGCCATTATCCACTATTTGTTATCCCAGGGGATACCCTTCGATAACTATAAACCGGGAAAAAGAGAAGCAGGAATAACCATTCCTGAAAAGAAATACTGCCGTTCGTCTTTGTATCTCCTTTATTTTACCTCTTTATTTATTGTATTTGCTATATTAGGATGTAAGATGATTGTATCGGGCATATTATGGGGAATTATTCCGGGAATACTCTCCCTTACTCTCAGTGCTTTTCTGCTGTATGCACTACTCACCCGCTTTGGATATCTGACGCTCAATAATGATAACCTCACAGTACATAGCATCGGACGAACCGTGACTTTTCCTTATAATAGCCTGCGGAAAGTAAATTTTGATTATGCCCGTGAACGAACTTTCACATACAATATGGAGGTATTGGACCAAGGCTATAACTATTATCTATATTATATAGGAAGGGTTCCGCGTAGAAAACTGAAAGAAATTACAGAACATTTGCTTCAGGCTGGTATTGATGCTACCTGCTACATAGAGACAGATAAACGTTACTACCAGGATGACTATAGCAAACATTAGTTCTCGGAATGAGTATTCATATAAATAGCACATTGCAATTTGTAAATATTAAGAAACAGCGAATAAACTGAGAAATCTAAATGTAATTCTTAAAACCAAGAAAAAAAACGCTACAATCAGACTCACTCACA
This sequence comes from Bacteroides sp. K03, assembly GCF_019734355.1. Taxonomy (NCBI): domain Bacteria; kingdom Pseudomonadati; phylum Bacteroidota; class Bacteroidia; order Bacteroidales; family Bacteroidaceae; genus Bacteroides; species Bacteroides sp. K03. The sequence continues at coordinate 178 of NZ_JAASHC010000034.1, read as the reverse complement.
AAACACTGTACATCAATATGTTATATAAATATTTTTTTTCTCGCAGACAAACGAAGCGTTCCTCTACGAGTTTCGACTCGTTTGTCGTAGAGAAACGCCCCTTTCCTCTACCATTATCTTTGCCATGGAAAACATAGTTCTTTATGAACGTTAATAAGAATAAATTTCTTAATATTGT
>NZ_JAASHC010000033.1:0-60336 GCF_019734355.1 Bacteroides sp. K03 | reverse complement strand
CAATATTAAGAAATTTATTCTTATTAACGTTCATAAAGAACTATGTTTTCCATGGCAAAGATAATGGTAGAGGAACGAGTCGATCTTCGTAGAGGAAAAAGTAAGAGAGACAATGTCTTGATTATCAATGTCTTGACAAGAGGTTGAAATGTTGTGTATTTTCAACACTCAAACGATCTCTTTATCTGTTTATTTAGCATTTATATGTATCTGAAATCACAACATGACTTAGCCTTTTTATAAATAATCCCTGTCATAAGGTTATTGCTTGTGAATCAGGCAATGATAGAGAAAGCTCAGCAAATTTAGATAGGTTCTTACTTTTGTACTAATTTTCTTCGGAGCCTACTTAATGTTTCGGGACAGATCATAAGATAAGATGCCAGTTCTTTGAGAGAGATAAGATTGAGTAACGCAGGACAACGGTCAAGGATTTCTATATAACGTTCTTCGGGCGTCATGCTATACATAGCAATCATACGGTCGTATACTTCCCACAGCAATGTTTCTGCAATACTTCTGCTCAACCGTTGATTCTCAATATTCTGTTCATAGAATTGAGTGATCTGCTTGTTTGAAATAACGTATACGGAACAATCACATAGTGCTTGTATCTCAACATTTGAACGGTCTTCAAGACGACAAGCCGGATAATTGCCAACAAAGGAATTTTCAAATGTGTATCCTACTACTTTGCTTTCTCCTGCACTGTTGATACAATAATAACGAAAAGAACCGGAAGCAACATACCCCATTTTATAGCAAACTTCGCCTTGGCGGTTGAAGTACTCTCTTTTTTTATAATGCATCAGTTCTCCGTTCTGAAGTACGAATTCTATTATTGCAGAATAATCAATTTTGGACGTATATTTATTAAAATCACTCACTGCTACTTTATACTACTATTTATTGTACAAAGTTACAGAATATATTGAAAAATAACAGAAGTGCATTCCATTATCCGTTACATCCCCTTTTTAATCCCCAGCTTTAGGAGCAGAACATTCATAGGGAAAGCACAAATAAAACCGAAGAGCATAGCAATCTGCATCATAAACCAAAATTGCCATGAATCTTTTGCTAACGGGAAATTTACAAATAGTATGAAATAAACAATGGCCATCCAACCATACATACCTACCTGCCAGGAGGTCAATGAGAAGAAATCTGCTTTAAAAGCACGGACTATACCTTTTGAAACTGAGAGATTTTCCATCTCCCGAATAGCATAGAACTGAAAATAAACTCCTATTATCAAAGCCAAAATAAAATCAAGTATCCAATTACCCAGAATCATACTGCCACCAATGCTTATGGGAATATAATGCGTAATCCACTCCCCGACAATATCTGCTAACGTACATCCCGCTCCGCAGTGTAAAGTAGAAAGAGCAACAGACTGCCATTGTGGATGAGTTTTACTCATATCCATTTCCATATTCATGTCCATCTTCATGCTTTCACCAGTCATATTCTGTTCAGGCATTATCATTTTAGCGGTTATACTTTGCCCAAATTTATTGTAAGCCCATAGTGCAAGATAACTTCCCCATAATGCAGTTAATATCCACACTACATTCATTATTTTCATAGATTGTTTATGGCAGGTAAGATCATATGCGATATGAACGGCAATACCAATTCCGGAACAAACAAAAAATACAGCAATCAGATTGAACATACTTTTATAGTTTTAAAATAATTGTAAGTACAACAGTCGATTTTTTAAATGGTTCACTGTACCGGTAGTAAATAAACAAAGGGTCCCGGCATTTGCAGAATACCGGGACCCTTTGTTTATAAAATTTGGTAATGCGTTATCCACAGTGGAAAAACTCTTCCACTAATTCCATCATCTCTATGGGTTTATCCTTTATATCACTACGCAATGTGCTGTCATTGTATGCACGCAGCTTAGTGATAATACCGTCAATCATAGCCGGGCTGAATACATTATATTTTTCAAAGAAAGCACGTTGTTTCTCAAGGCAACCTGCAGATGCCGCACAACTGTCCGGAAGTTGTTCCAGCGTTTTCAGCTTATCTGCATTCTCTTGTTTGTGGATATTCACGTTGACATAAGTCTTTTCGGCTACATCTAGTGCATTTTCCATTTCAAAACCATAACGGCAGGCCACTGCAAGTCCGGCTATCAATTGATAAATATCTGCCGAACCATCCGGAGAACGCATTTCTACAGTTTGCTTCTGAGTAGTGTCATAATTGGCAGGCTTCTCCAATGGATTGGCGAGCATACACATGTCAGTTTTGGCCGACCAACCTAATGGAACACGTACTAATACTGAACGGTTGCGGTCTCCCCAACAAATATTGGTAGGAGCTTCCTGATGTGGTACCAGACGGAAGTAAGAAGTAGGGTTCGTATTTCCAAAAGCAGTGATAGAAGGTGCAAGTACCATCATACCGGCAATTGCTTTACGGGCAGTTTCGGATAGTACGCCCTCTTTTAACATTTGGTTTTGTCCGTCTTTCATAATGCGCATGTGGATATGCAGACCTGATCCTGCTTTTCCAACAGTAATTTTAGGAGCAAATGTGATATTGTATCCATAAGAAAAGGCTAGGTTACGAATCACCCATTTTGCAATCATCAATTGATCTGCTGCATCTTCTGCACGTACCGGAAGGAATTCTATCTCATTTTGTTCATATATCATGCCATCCAGCGCAAAGTTGCCAACTTCTGAATGACCATATTTGATCTGCCCTCCCGTTTGTGCAATATATGCCATACATTCTGTACGGAAATCGTTAAACTTGGCATAAGGAGTCGACTCATGATAGCCACGCTGATCAGTTGCCGGAAACATATCCTCATCTTCTGAGATCACATAATATTCCAATTCTCCCATTGCTTGAAATTCCATACCAGTTACATCTTTAAAAGCCTTACAAGCTTTATGTAATGTATATTCGGGAGAACTTTCCAGGGGTTCACCATCTTTATTAAAGAAAGAACAAAGCATGGAAACTGTTGGCAATTCTGCAAAAGGATCAACAAAAGCTGTACGGAACCGGGGAATTACATATAAATCACTACTACCTGCTTCTATAAATGGGAACAGACTGGAGCCATCCACACGTTCGCCACATGTCAGGATTGCATCTAAATAGGCAGCATTGTTGATGACAAAATTCAAAGTCTTCAATCGTCCGTCTGCTGCAGGATACATGAAATTGATCATCCGGATGTCATTCTTCTGAATATAAGTGATGATGTCAGCTTTTGTAAATTCGGATGCTGGTTTCTGAAGAAAGGCCACCAGCGAATGGGGGCTCATTGATAGTTCTTGGTTCATAATACGTCGGTTGTTTTTTATTGTTACATGGTTAACAGTTATATTTTGAACCAAAGATAACAAAAAGTTAGTTAGTTGAGTTATATATGTTGATAATAAAACACCTTTGCTTAACAAATGTTAGCGATTCGGCTATTATCTTCTTTTTCCAGCTATTTAACGCTTGTTCATTGATAAATACCATTCTTTATCTTAAATTTGCGAATATTGCCCTTCTACTTAGTAAAACTCTTAAAAAAACTCAGAAAATGGAAATAAAAACATTTATAGCAAACTACCGGGAAGCTTTTGGAGAGGTGGCAGAATTACCAATCGTATTTTGGTACTCTGATACTCCTGAAAGCCAGACAGAAAAGATCAATGGTTGTTTCTTCAAGAACATGAAAAAGGTAAGAGACGGACATATTATCAGCTTAAATGCAGATGTTATCGGATGTGGTGGTGGAAAGTTTTATACAGGTTTTACCGATATGCCGGAACATGTGCCGACTTTTGTTTCCCTGAAAGAGAAATACAAACAGACCCCAGAGATGGTAACAGAGTTTATTGAACGTTTGGGGGTACCAAGGACTGCAAAGAATTATCTCCACTTTGCACCTATAAATAAGGTAGATACTTTCGATCAAATTGAAGGAATTTTATTTCTCGCAACACCTGATATGCTTTCCGGACTTACGACATGGGCTTGTTTCGATAATAACTCAGAGGATGCAGTTACATCACAATTCGGTTCCGGCTGTAGTACTGTAGTGACTCAAACAATCCTTGAAAACCGGAAAGGTGGAAGGAGAACTTTTGTGGGATTCTTTGATCCATCCGTGCGCCCTTACTTTGAACCGGATGTATTAAGTTATACAATTCCTATGTCCCGTTTTAGAGAAATGTATCAAACCATGCGTAGTAGTTGCCTGTTCGATACTCATGCCTGGGGAAAAATCAGAGAGCGTATGCAACCTCAATAAAAAAACAAAACTAATATGGATTCTATTATAGTTAGAAAATTGGCAGAACATGAAAAAGTTACTGCAATGCAGTTGTCATGGGATGTTTTTGTAGAATTTGATAATACGGATTGTAGTGAAGAAGGATTGAAAAACTTCCGTAATTTCATTGATGATAAAGAAATGGTGGACAGTCTTGATGCTTATGGCGCTTTTGATGCCAATAAACTTGTGGGCATTATTGCAACAAGAAGTACAGGAAGTCACATCTCATTATTTTTTATAAACAAGGAGTTTCACTACCGGGGAGTAGGTCGTAGTTTATTCAATTTAGTCTTAGAAAATAGTAAAGCAAAAGAAATGACAGTCAATTCCTCTCGCTATGCAGTGGGATTCTATCACAAGTTGGGATTTACAGATGTTGAAAAAGAGCAGTTGACAGATGGAATCCGGTATACTCCAATGAAATACATACGACAAAAATAAAAAAGATAATAACGTTATGCCCTATACGCATTTTGGAAAACAAGCAGATGTATTCAAACATGTCATTTTGTGTGAAGTACTAAAGAGAGAAAAACCGGACCTATATGTAGAGACGAATTCTGCCTGTGCAGAATATATGCTAAGTAATAGTTTGGAGCAACAATATGGTATCTGCCATTTTCTGAATAAAGTATCAGAATATAATAAATTTACCGATTCAATTTATCTGAATTTGGAAAGAAAGGCATACCGGGATCATTTGTATTTAGGTTCTCCCGGATTGGCCATGAATATTCTGAATTCTCCTTCGGATGAATTGCTTTTCTTTGATATCGAAAAGGAACCTTTGAAAAACATTGAAGCATTTGCCCTACGAGACGGATTTAGAAACCGAATAAGAACATTCAATCAGGATTCTATCGGAGGAACGATGGAGCTATTACCGTCTCTTCCTGTCTCTTCTTTTATACACATTGATCCGTATGAAATAAATAAATCCGGAGAACCGGGAGGTTTTACTTATTTTGATGTGTTTCTTGAAGCGGCACAGGCAGGTATAAAGTGTTATTTATGGTATGGCTTTATGACTTTGAGTGTGAAAGAGCAATTGAATGCATATATTCTTAATGGCCTCCGAAACAATAAAATAAAGGGATGTGCTTGTGTAGAGTTAATTCTTGAAATAATAGAACGAAATACCATTCCTTGTAATCCAGGGATACTTGGAAGCGGAATATTAACAGCCAATTTATCGAAGGATAGTAACACTATTCTACAGGATTATAGTAACCTGTTAGTCAATATGTATCAGGGAGCAATTTACAACGGAACTAACGGAACTTTATACAAAGAAGTCATTTTATAGCCTGAAAAAAATAATTATTTAGTATTTCATTTAGTGTAGACCTGCTGTGTTTTTGTACATTTGCAGCCAATTTCACGAATATAGAGATAACAGGAGGTCACAAAATGATACAAAATCCACAACGTCCAGTCAGTTCAATTGCTTTTCCTATATTGATAGCACTAAGTATTTCTCATTGTCTGAATGACTTATTGCAATCTGTCATAACAGCAACCTATCCCCTATTCAAAGACGATTTAGCTTTAAGTTTTGCTCAAATCGGGTTGATTACATTGGTTTATCAAATGTCAGCATCGGTATTCCAACCAGTATTCGGGCTTTTTTTTGATAAACGTCCGGTAGCATGGACGCTTCCCGCAGGAATGCTTTTCACAATGACAGGGATGTTGAATCTTGCTTTTGCTTCCAATCTGCATTGGATACTTCTTTCTGTATTTCTGATTGGTATCGGTTCTTCTGTTCTTCACCCGGAAGCATCACGCATCACTTCACTTGCTTCCGGAGGAAGAAGAGGCCTTGCACAATCTTTGTTTCAGGTAGGTGGCAATTTGGGTGGTTCATTAGGTCCTCTGTTGGTGGCATTATTGGTTGCTCCTTATGGGCGTCATCACATAGCTTTGTTCGCTATCTTGGCATTTCTGGCTATTCTGGTAATGATTCCCGTTTGCAGATGGTATAAAAAATATTTAAACCGGATAAAATGTGAATCTGTCACTATGAAGGCACATTTTGCTATGCCATTGCCAATGAACAAGACTGTTTTTTCTATTACACTTCTGCTTATTCTGATTTTCTCCAAATACATCTATATGGCAAGTTTGAACAGCTATTACACGTTCTATCTGATTCATAAGTTTGGAGTCAGTGTTCAGCAATCACAGCTTTTCCTTTTTGTCTTTTTGATTGCTACAGCTATCGGAACACTGGTTGGAGGTCCTATTGGAGATCGCATTGGGCGGAAATATGTTATCTGGGTATCAATTCTTGGTACGGCCCCTTTCAGCATGTTGATGCCTCATGTAGGTCTTGTATGGACAGTAGTACTTAGTTTTTGTGTTGGTCTGATGCTCTCGTCGGCATTCCCGGCTATCCTGTTATATGCACAAGAATTACTTCCTAATAAACTTGGATTGATTTCCGGTTTGTTCTTTGGTTTTGCTTTCGGAGTTGCTGGTATTGCTTCTGCAGTGCTGGGGAATATGGCAGACAAATTCGGCATTGAAGCTGTTTATAATGTTTGTGCTTTCATGCCTTTGCTTGGGTTGGTTACTTGGTTTCTACCAGATTTGAAAAAAATAAAATAATGATGAGTAAGATAAAAACAAAGAAAACTGGCAGGTGGAAAAGAAGACTCAAATGGGCTGTTCCAATCGGAATACTTTTGATTGTTGTAATGACGATGGCTGCTAATTACATTGTTGAATATACTACTGACTCATTGGTCTATAAGGATCCGGTTTCCATTCCCTATAACAAAGTCGGACTATTACTGGGAACTTCCAAAACTCTGCGTTCGGGTAATCCTAATCAGTATTTCCGGAACAGAATACAGGCAACTGTTGCTCTCTTTAAAGCACGGAAAATAGATGCTATTGTTATTAGCGGTGACAACAGTCGTGAGGGTTATAATGAACCCGAAGACATGAAAACTGAATTGTTGAAAGAAGGTATTCCTGAAAATAAAATCTATCTGGATTATGCAGGTTTTAGAACACTTGATTCTGTAGTGCGTATGGAAAAGATTTTCGGTCAATCCAGTTTTACCATCATATCTCAAGAATTTCATAATCGCCGGGCCATTTATATAGCGCAAGCCAGAGATTTACAGGTAGTGGGTTTTAATGCAGAAGATGTGAATGCCTACAGTGGTTTTAAAACACAGCTTCGTGAAAAATTTGCAAGAGTTAAATTATTCCTGGACTTATATACAAATAAGAGTCCTAAATATCTGGGAGAAAAAATTATTATTAAATAATATATGCATCTATTTTTTCATCTATGGTTTAATGAGGGAGTGGTTTACATAAAATAATACTCCTAAAAACTTTTTAATCAATAATTTGTTATTCTTTTATAGGAAAAAGAGAAGGACTTTGGTAGCCTACTATATTGAAACAGATTAGATTGATACAAAACCAGAGATAAAAAAGATGGATAATATAATTTTTACAGGAGCACATGAGCATACTATAGAAACTGTGCCAGATATGATATTTGTATATAATGAACAAGCTACACTTTTGAATATTATTAATCCCAGTCGTAACTTACCATTTAATCCGGAGGGAATGATTGGCAAAAAAATAGAAACCTTTCTGGATTGGGAAACGGGACGAATTTGTATGAAACATTTCCGGAAAGCTATTGCTACCGGAAAGTCTGAGTTTTTTGAACTTGATCTGGAAGAAAACGGAAATAAACATTGTTATGAAATCCAAATTTCTCCGATTGACAGAAATAGAGTAATAATGACCGCGCACGATATTCCTCAAGCGTATGCCTCGCAATTGGAATTAGAACGTACACAACTTTCTCTTAGCCGGGCTAAAGAAGAACTTGAGACCAGTAATTCAATACTTTCATCTGCTTTGAGCATTGCCGAAGTATTGCCATGGAGTGCCGATCTGGTGACGCATACCTTCTCTACCGATTACAATCTCTATCACCATGAGAGTGCTTCGGGACCTGATAATAATGGGAAATACAACATTTCTATTGATGAATATCTGGAAAAAGTTCATCCTGACTTTCGTGAACACATTTCAACTGTATTCAAAGAGTTACGTGAAGGAAAGCGAACCGAATTTCATGAAGTGTATCAAATACATTGGTATAATGACCGTGAATATGAATGGGTAAATAAGCAAGGAACAGTTTTCAGGTATGATGTAAAAGGACGTCCTATTAGTGTAATCGGTTCCGGTATGGTCATTACGAAACAGAAAAACATGGAAGAGTCTCTAAGACTTGCCAAAGAACAAGCAGAACAAAGCAATACACTGAAATCTGCTTTTCTGGCAAATATGAGCCATGAAATAAGAACACCGCTTAATGCTATTGTCGGATTCTCAGAGTTATTGACGGAAACAGATAATCCGGAAGAAAAAAAAGAGTATGCAGGAATTATTTTGAATAATAATGCTCTTCTTCTGCAGCTGATCAGTGATATTCTGGATTTGTCTAAGATCGAAGCAGGTACTTTGGAGTTTGTTTATTCTGATATTGATTTAAATAATCTACTGGCCGAGGTAGCACAGACCGCCCAAATGAAAGCAAACAATCCGGAGCTGAAGATTGCCTTTACTGACCATCTGCCGGAATGCATAGTGAATAGTGATCGCAATCGTTTGCTACAAGTGATACACAATTTTGTAAATAATGCTATTAAATTTACTCCTCAGGGACATATTCACATAGGTTATAAGTTGAGTCCGTCAGGTGAACTCTATTTTTATGTAGAAGATACAGGATATGGCATACAAGCTGATAAGGTGAATGAGGTATTTGAACGTTTCGTTAAATTAAACAGTTTTATACAAGGAACAGGTTTGGGACTTTCTATTAGTAAAACCATTGTTTCTCATTTGGGTGGTAATATAGGAGTTTTCTCACAGGAAGGTAAAGGTTCTACTTTCTGGTTTACTTTACCACCCAAAAGTATCGTTTCTATGAGTGAAAAGTAAATATCTGATATTCTAAGAAAAGATAACTCTTTTATAATCATAGAAAAAGAGTGGGCAACAAATCATTTGTTTACCCACTCTTTTTTGTAACCCCAGAATTACTAATTTTCAGGAATTATCTCATTGATACCTGATAGTGCATTCAATGTACGGGGAAAACCAATGTATGGCAAGTATTGGTAATAACAGAGATTAATATTTCTTTATTAATAGTTTTTTTCAATACTGCAGGCTATCTACGATACAAAATTATTCCGATTTTATTAATAGATTGCTATACCGATTACTGATATATGTACCTTTATTACTGATTTGTGAAGTTCTATAGGGCAAGCAAAGAAAAAACTCTTATTTTTGCATCAGCATTAAAGATTACTGAGCTATGGGTATCAGCACAATAACATGATTTTTCCAATGAATAATCAAAAAATACGCAAGAATGGAAACATTGGCACTGAGAGATGAAAACATACTTCCAACACAAAAGGTCTTAGAAGCTGTTTTGTGTGGTAGTTACCCGACATTTGAAGAATTGAATGCTTTATTGATTACTATGGAGATAAGGCCGGAATGGAATTATTACAAAGATGGTAAGGCCTGGTTGTGTAAAATGATGTTCAAGAAGAAGAATATGGGTTGGTTACATATTTACGGTGGATTCTTCAGAGTATCATTTTTTTTTATGGAAAGACATTTAACCGCTATTGCGGATCTGAATATATCGGATTATATAAAAGAAGATTTTTATAAAATGAAATCCATTGGCAAATTATTGCCGATGTCAATAGCAGTTAGTGATAAAGAAAAGCTGGAAGATGTTTTAACCGTTTTACGCTTTAAAAAGAGTTTGAAATAAAAAGAGAGAGGCTCTTTATTAATATTCTCTCAATCTTTATAGAAAATGTATCAATAGCTATTCGATCTATTTTCTATAGAAGAATAAATAAAGGATAAATGATATATTTGCAATATGCTATTCAAATATCTTTTTAATTAACCTTTGATAGTATATACGCTACAAGAATAAAATTATGAACACTTCAAAAGTTTATTTTACAAATCTGCGGACTACCCCTACCTCCAATCTACTTGACAAAATGGAGCGGCTGGTAAAGCAAGCTGGTGTTGGAACCATACCTCTTAAAGATAACTTTGTGGCTATTAAAATTCACTTCGGGGAACCGGGAAACCTGGCATATATACGTCCGAATTATGCAGCACGAATGGCCAACCTACTACGTAGCTTTGGCGCAAAACCTTTTTTGACAGATTGTAATACACTGTATTCCGGGCGGCGTGCCAATGCCGTTGACCATTTACAGAGTGCAATGGAAAACGGTTTTAACCCCATTTCGGCACAATGTCAGGTTATTATAGCCGATGGGCTGAAAGGCACTGACTGCAAGGAAATCTCACTAAACGGAGAGTATTGCAAAGCTCCCAAAATAGGAACGGCTATTGCCGATGCTGATGTTATTATTAGCATGAATCACTTCAAAGGACATGAACAAACTGGATTTGGTGGTGCTTTGAAGAATCTCGGAATGGGATGTGCCAGTGTAGGTGGAAAGTTGGAGTTGCATAGCGCTTCTCAACCCCGAATTGATATCAATAATTGTAAAAGCTGTAATATCTGTGTAAAACATTGCGCACATGATGCCGTACATTTGAATGTAAATCGTAAAGCAGAAATCGATTACAAAAAATGCATCGGATGCGGGCAGTGTGTTGCCCTGTGTCAGTATGATGCAGCTGTAATGGGTGACGAAGATACCTCTGAACGCCTGAATTACAAAATAGCCGAATACTCACTTGCTGTAGTTAAAGGTAAACCGCACTTTCATGTGAGTTTTATTATGAATGTATCTCCGGAATGCGATTGCTGGAATCATAATGATGCTGCTATTGTACCCGATTTAGGGATTCTGGCATCTTTCGATCCGGTAGCTCTGGATAAAGCTTGTGCCGACTTAGTGATACAAGCACCTATTCTGCATAGTGGAAACCGCTTATCTGACAAACATGAACAGGATGATTTATGCGGTTGTGATAAATTCCATCTGATGCATCCTGATACGGATTGGTTGGCTGGATTAAAACATGCAGAGAAAATAGGATTAGGAACAATGGATTATGAATTAATTCGTGTGTGAAATTAAACCATTCTTTGAATATACAATCTAATTTTAAATACAATGTTATCAATCAAAAACAGAATAGAAATGGAAACAACAGTTAAACTTTATTCTTTGAATTACAGTAATGTGAAAACGTATTTGTTCGCTTTGCTATTTGTAGCAGGCAATATTGCATTACCTCAATTGTGTCATTTGGTACCTGCCGGTGGTCCTACCCTATTGCCTATTTACTTTTTCACACTAATCGCATCGTATAAATATGGCTTTCGTGTAGGCTTGCTGACTGCTATTTTATCACCAGTTATCAATCATTTACTATTTGCAATGCCTTCGGCAGCTGTACTACCTGTTATTCTTACTAAATCTGCTTTACTTGCGGGAGCTTCTGCATTGGCTGCCCGTTATGCAAAAAAAGTTTCGTTATTAGCTATCTTGCTTGCAGTACTGTCTTATCAGGTTGTAGGTACAGCCCTTGAATGGGCTTATTTAGGAAATTTCTTTGCTGCTGTACAAGATTTCCGTATAGGTGTTCCGGGAATGCTTATTCAATGGTTTGGTGGCTATGCACTGCTCAAAGCTATTGCAAGAATCTGACAATATGGCAAAAACATTTGATGAGGTGATGGAACGTTTTCGTTCCATCACATTCGAGGATGAATTTGATATGATTGTAGCCATTGCCAATGGTGGAATTGTTCCGGCGGGTATCATTAATCAGCGTTTACAAAAAGAGATTCATTTGTTGAAAATCAATTTGAGAGATGAATATCAACATCCAAAGTATGATCAGCCCAAACTTTTGGTACCAATTAACTTCGATTTCAGAGATAAGTGTATTCTCTTGGTAGATGACCGTATAAAAACCGGTTCTACTATAAAATTGGCCAAAGAACTGATGCAAGAAGCCAGAATGATAAAAACTTTCGCCGTTAACGGAAATGCAGACTATGCTCTTTTTGATGAAGCTTGTTTTAAATTTCCGTGGATTATCTGAATAGTAGATTGTAAATAGATAACGTACCTATGTGATACAGATCGGATAATGGTCATGACTGTAGGGAATAAATAGAAAATAAAAGATGGACAGAAGAGATTTTCTGAAAACAGTAGCAATTGCGGGTGCGGCAATGACTATACAGCGCTCAGAAGCAATGGAAGTACTGACACAAGCCGTAAATAATACTGGTAAACCTGATCTCGTAGCTGTAATGGGTGGAGAACCGGAAGTGATGTTTCAGCGTGCAATTGCTGAACTGGGAGGTATGAAACAGTTTGTGAAACCGGGGCAGAAAGTTGTGGTAAAGCCCAATATAGGGTGGGATAAAGTTCCGGAATTAGCTGGCAATACCAATCCTAAATTGGTTGCTGAAATTGTAAAACAGTGTTTTGCCGCCGGAGCCAAAGAAGTTACTGTATTTGACCATACTTGTGACGATTGGCAAAAATGCTATAAGAACAGCGGAATTGAAGCTGCTGCTAAAGCTGCCGGAGCCAAAGTAATGCCTGCCCATCTGGAATCATATTACCGTTCTGTGGATTTGCCAAAAGGAAAAAATCTGAAGAAAGCCAAAATACACGAAGCTATATTGAATAGTGATGTATGGATCAATGTGCCTGTCTTAAAAAATCATGGTGGTGCAAACCTTACTATTTCGATGAAAAATCATATGGGAATAGTATGGGATAGAGGTTATTTTCATAAGAATGATTTGCAACAATGCATAGCTGATATCTGCACTATGCAAAAAAAGGCAGTATTGAATGTGGTAGATGCTTACCGTATTATGAAAACCAATGGTCCGCGTGGACGTTCAGCCTCAGATGTTGTACTGGCTAAAGGGCTTTTTATCTCACCTGATATCGTAGCCGTAGATACAGCAGCCGCTAAATTTTTCAATCAAGTACGCGAAATGCCTTTGGATACCGTAGGGCATCTTGCCAAAGGGGAAGCCTTGAAAATAGGTACAATGAATCTGGACAAACTGAACGTGAAGCGAATTAAGTTATAAACACATGTTGAGAAAAATACGTATAGGTATATCAGTGGTTCTGTTTACGCTGATTACATTTTATTTCCTGGATTTTGCGGGTATATTGCCCAATAGTTTTCATAGACTGGCACACATTCAGTTCATTCCGGCGCTTTTGTCCTTTAGTATTGGTATACTGATTTTTCTAATTGTATTGACATTACTGTTCGGGCGGATTTACTGTTCTACTATTTGTCCCATGGGTGTTTTTCAGGATGTAGTGGCACGGGGCTCAAAGTTTGTTGGAAAGAAAAAGAAAAGATATAGTTATAGTCCGGCAAAGAATATTCTACGTTGGATTGTTGTAGGGATCACAGCTATTTCCTTTTTCTGTGGTTTTACTGCGATACTTGGGCTGCTTGATCCTTATAGTGCATACGGCCGGATAGCAGTCAATGTGTTTAAGCCGGTGTATATGTTGGGCAATAATTTATTGGAGTCTGTATTTTCTCAATTTAAAAATTATACCTTCTATCAGGTAGATGCTTCTGTTTTGAGTGTGGCTTCACTTGTGATAGCACTACTCACTTTTATCATTATCCTATTTCTTGCCTGGAAACATGGGCGTACATGGTGTAATACAATCTGTCCGGTAGGAACTGTTTTAGGATTACTAAGCCATTTTTCCCTATTTAAAATTCGGATTGATCAAAATAAGTGTAATGGTTGTGGTTTGTGTGCAACTAAGTGTAAAGCTGCTTGCATAGACAGTAAAAACCATGTTGTTGATTATAGCCGTTGTGTAGATTGCTTTGACTGTCTGGAAGTATGTAATAAGCATGCGTTGGTTTATGCTCCGATTTCAGTATCTACCCCCAAAGAGGCCGCAGATAATTCTAAACGTCGTTTTTTAATGACAGGGCTAATAACAGCAGCTACTGCACCCAAAGTGTTGGCACAAGTTAAAGAGACAGCAGCAACTCTGTTGGGAGGCAAAAAGGCATATCAAAAGAAGAATCCAATAACGCCTCCGGGATCTGTTAGTCGTGAGTACTTTCAGAACCACTGTACATCTTGCCATCTTTGTGTTAGTAAATGTCCCTCGCATGTGTTGAAACCTGCATTCACAGAATATGGATTAGGAGGAATCATGCAACCTACGGTGAATTTTGAAAAGGGATTTTGTAACTTTGACTGTACTGTTTGTGGAGATGTATGTCCCAATGGAGCCATAAAACCATTGACTGTGGAGGAGAAACATCTGACTCAAATGGGATATGTAGTCTTTATTGAAGAAAACTGTATTGTGTATACAGATGGTACCAGTTGTGGTGCCTGCTCAGAACATTGCCCGACACAAGCTATAGCGATGGTGCCGTACAAAGGTGGACTGACGATTCCTCATGTGAATACAGATATCTGTGTAGGATGTGGCGGTTGTGAATATGTATGCCCCTCTCGTCCGTTCCGTGCAGTTTATATAGAAGGTAATCCGATACAGAAAGCAGCTAAACCGTTTAAAGAAACAGAAAATGAAGAGGTCGAGATAGACGGATTCGGATTCTGATTATATTCACCACTGACGATACAGATTAATACTGATTTTTTCTTTCCGGAGAGACAATCAGTACTAATCTGTGTTATCAGTGGTGAACTTTTTTCTCTATATCAAGTTCTTCTTTGCAGAATTTTACTAATTTCGTGGCGAACAATATAAAATGAAGCAAATGGAGGATGTAGTAACTACCGATTGGGAACACAGAAAATTCCAGATAGGATATGCACTTAGTGGTGGGTTTATTAAAGGCTTTGCCCACTTAGGAGTGATGCAGGCCCTTTTGGAGCATGATATCAGGCCGGATATAATTTCGGGTGTGAGTGCAGGTGCGTTGGCCGGTGTATTTTATGCTGATGGTAACGAACCCCACAAAGTTCTGGACTACTTTTCCGGACATAAATTTCAGGATCTTACAAAGATGGTGATTCCCAAAGTAGGACTCTTCGAACTGGGAGAATTTATAGATTTTCTCAAAAGTAATCTGAAAGCTCAGAAGCTGGAAGAGTTACAAATCCCCCTTATTATAACGGCTACAGACCTGGATCACGGACGAAGTATGCATTTCCGGAAAGGCAGCATTGCCGAGCGGGTTGCTGCTTCATGTTGTATGCCGGTAATGTTTACGCCAGTCAGAATAAACGGTACACATTACGTGGATGGTGGGTTGTTGATGAATCTACCGGTATCTACCCTTCGTAAAGAATGTGAAAAAGTAGTTGCCATCAATGTCAGCCCTCTGGAAGCAGAGAAATATAAAATGAATATTGTTAGTATTGCGATGCGATCCTATCATTTCATGTTTCGTGCCAATACATTTCCGGAACGCGAACTTTGCGATCTGTTAATAGAACCGTACAACTTGAACGGATATAGCAACCGGGAGTTGGAGAAGGCAGAGGAGATATTTGATCAAGGATATAAAACGGCCAATGAAATACTGGAAAATCTGTTTCAGGAGAAAGGAAGAATATGGAGATAATAAAAGTAGGTCTGGCTGCTTACGGAATGTCAGGACAAGTTTTCCATGCTCCGTTTATCAGTGCCAATCCTCATTTTGAACTTTGTAAAATAGTAGAGCGTAATAAGGAGCTTTCAAAGGAACGCTATCCTGGTGCTACGATTGTACGCAGTTTCGAAGAGTTGATAAAAGATCCTGCAATAGAGTTGATTGTAGTCAATACTCCGGATAGTACGCATTATGAATATGCCCGTTTGGCTCTTGAAGCGGGAAAGCATGTCATCGTTGAGAAACCTTTTACCTCAACTACGGAAGAGGGAGAAGAGTTGATAACATTGGCTACCGAAAAAGGACTCATGCTTAGTGTATATCAAAACCGGAGATGGGATGCAGACTTCCGGACTGTACAGGAAATCATTTCCAAAGGGCTGCTGGGACGACTGGTAGAATATGAATCTACTTTTGCACGCTATCGTAACTTTATCAAACCTAACACCTGGAAAGAGACAGGAGAATCAGGTGGCGGATTAACTTATAATCTTGGCTCCCATCTCATCGATCAAGCCATCCGATTGTTTGGTATGCCGGAGGCTGTTTTTGCCGATATAGCTACAATGCGCGCCAATGGAAAGGTTGATGATTATTTTATGATTCGTTTTCTTCGTCCTTCATTGGCTCCGGATGTAAAAGTTACGTTAAAAGCCAGTTATTTAATGCGGGAAGCTGAGCCCCGGTTTGTTCTTCACGGAACTTTAGGCTCATTTGTAAAACATGGAGTCGACAAACAAGAAGCTGCTTTACTGCGTGGTGAAATGCCCGATCAACCTCAATGGGGAGAAGAAACAGAAGAAGAATGGGGATTAATACATACAGAGATTGATGGAAAAGAGATCTGCCGGAAATATCCGGGTATTTCCGGAAATTACGGTGGGTTTTATCAGAACATATATGAACACCTTCGCCTTGGAGAATCATTACAGACAGGAGCGCGTGATATTCTGAATGTAATTCGTGTTATTGAGGCAGCTTATCAAAGCCAACAGGAAGGTAAAGTTATCAGCTTAAAATAAATCTTATATAACATGAGTGACGAAAAGAAAATAATTATCTATCAGGTGCTTACCCGCTTGTTTGGAAATAACAATAATCATTGCATCAATAACGGTGATATTACCCAAAATGGCTGTGGAAAGATGGCAGACTTTACAGTAAAAGCATTGGGTGAGATACAAAAGTTAGGTGTAACACATATCTGGTATACGGGTATTATTGAACATGCTACACAAACTGATTACCGTCGGTATAATATCCGTCCGGATCATCCCGCTATTGTGAAAGGTAAAGCAGGTTCTCCCTACGCTATCAAGGATTATTATGATGTAGACCCGGATATTGCAACAGACGTTCCCGGTAGGATGAAAGAGTTTGAGAACCTTGTGAACCGTACACACCGTGCCGGACTAAAAGTGATCATTGATTTTGTACCTAATCATGTGGCCCGTCAGTATCATTCTGATGCACAGCCCGATGGGACAGTAGAACTGGGAGCAAACGATGACCCGACGTATGCTTTCAGTCCGTACAACAACTTTTATTATATTCCACAATCAGAACTTCACGGACAGTTCGATATGAAGGGAAGCGCTGCGGAACCTTATCGGGAATATCCCGCCAAAGCAACCGGCAACAACCGTTTTGATGCATATCCCAATATCAACGACTGGTATGAGACGGTGAAGTTGAATTATGGCGTAGATTATCCTAACGGAGGCACCTGTAACTTCTCCCCTATTCCGGATACATGGATAAAGATGCTTGATATCCTTCTTTTTTGGGCTTCAAAGAACATAGATGGATTCCGCTGTGATATGGCAGAAATGGTACCGGTAGAGTTTTGGGAATGGGCAATCCCTCAAGTAAAAGAGAAACATCCCAAACTGTTATTCATTGCAGAAGTTTACAATCCGGCAGAATACCAGAATTATCTGTTCCGTGGTAAATTTGATTATTTGTATGATAAAGTGGGATTGTATGATACACTACGTAATGTAGCATGCGGCTATGATTCTGCTACAGCTATAACCCGCAGTTGGCAAAGCCTGGGAGGAATTGAGAAGCGTATGCTCAACTTCCTTGAAAATCATGATGAACAGCGTATTGCTTCGGATTTTTTTGCAAGTGATCCTCGTAAAGGTATTCCGGCTCTGATTGTGTCAGCCTGTATGAATACAAACCCGATGATGATTTATTTCGGACAGGAGTTTGGCGAACTGGGTATGGATAGTGAAGGTTTTAGCGGCCGCGACGGGCGTACTACTATTTTTGATTATTGGAGTGTAGATACCATACGCCGTTGGCGGAATGAAGGTAAGTTTGATGGCAAGATGCTAACGGAGGAGCAAAAATCCCTGTACGCTGTCTACCAGAAGATTCTGACTCTTTGCAACGAAGAACAGGCTATTGTACAAGGAGCTTTCTTCGACTTGATGTACGCCAACCAAAACGGATGGAGATTCAATGAGCACAAGCAATATACATTTTTGCGTAAGTCTAAAAATGAATTACTTTTCATTATTGTCAATTTTGATGGTCAGCCGGTAGACATTGCCATAAATGTACCGTCTCATGCTTTTGACTTCTTGCAAATTCCTCAGATGGATTCTTACGAGGCTACGGATTTACTGACCGGAAAGAAAGAAAATATTTGTCTGCTTCCTTATAAAGCAACAGAGGTTTCACTGAGCAGACATAGCGGAAAGATATTGAAAATAATCATCTAATCAAGCTTTAAAAAATACGTACTTTTATACATATAAAGTACGTATTTAATAGTGACTTAAATACGTATTTAACACCCTGTTAAATACGTACTTTTGTGTTATAGATTATAGTATATTGTTTTTCCATATCTTATCAATGCTCTAATACGGAAATTATATGTTACAATCATACAATAAAGAACAAGCCATTCGGAGGATTAACTATCTGTCCAAACAAGGCAAACCTTTTATTTTTATCATTAATTATCTGCAAAGTTGTTCGTATATAGAAGAAGCAGACAGGCTTGACTCTTCACTCGTATTGTATAATTTTAACGGTTTTACTAACCAACCACCGACTCAGCTTTGTAATAAAGTAATACAGTGGCAAATTGCTCCCCAGCCACTAAGCCAATACAAGGAATCTTTTGACTACGTTATGCAGAATATCCATAATGGTAATAGTTTTCTAACGAATCTGACTTGTAATACTCCAATTACGACCAACTTTGGGTTAAAAGATATTTTCCTTCATTCCAAAGCAATGTATAAGCTATGGGTAAAAGATGCCTTTGTAGTATTCTCTCCTGAAATATTTATTCGGATCAATGGAAAGAAGATTAGTTCATACCCCATGAAAGGAACGATAGATGCTACTCTCCCATCTGCATGTCAACAACTAATGAATGACCCGAAGGAAGCGGCAGAACACGCTACAATTGTAGATCTGATACGTAATGATCTGAGTCTGGTTGCAGAAAAAGTGTTTGTGAACCGTTATCGTTATGTCGATACACTGCAGACAAATTCCGGTCCTATTTTACAGACAAGTTCGGAAATTAGTGGTATTTTGCCTGATAATTATCGCTCACAGTTGGGAGACATTCTTTTTAAACTATTACCTGCAGGCTCTATTACAGGTGCTCCCAAACAAAAGACAATGGATATTATAGCCCGTGCGGAAACATATGAAAGAGGTTTCTATACTGGTATTACCGGGTATTTCGATGGTGAGAACCTCGACAGTGCTGTAATGATACGCTTTATTGAGCAACAGAGAGATAAACTTTATTTCAAAAGCGGGGGAGGAATCACCTGTAAAAGCGATCTGGAAAGTGAATACAATGAAATGAAACAAAAAGTCTATGTGCCTATTTATTGAAACCATACGAATAGAGAATGGGGTAATACACAATTTGGCCTATCACAATAAGAGGTTAAATCGGACCAGAAATTGGTTCTGGAAAAACTGTGCTACTTTGGACCTCGCTGATTACATCCAGCCTATACAAGGTGAAGGGGTAATAAAGTGCAGAGTGGTATACGATAAAGAAATCAGAGAAATCACGTATGCCCCCTATTCTATTCGTAACATTAATACACTTCGTGTGGTCCGTTCCGACGAAATAGATTATACTTATAAAAGTATTGACCGTGAATACTTGAATCAACTTTATGCTTTACGGGAAACAGCCGATGATATACTCATTGTTAAAAATGAACTGATTACCGACACTTCCATTGCTAACATAGCCCTTTATAATGGTACAGAGTGGCATACTCCTAAAGCTCCTTTACTGAAAGGTACACAAAGAGCATTTCTGTTGGATCAACAAATTATAAAAGAAGAAGAAATAACTTTGAAACAACTTTTTACCTACTCCCGCATCACTTTATTTAATGCAATGATTACTTTCAGAAAGATAGAGTTCCCGGTTGGTGATCATATTATTGTATAACTATTATTAACAGCAAAAAAGATTATAACTACGAACAAAACCCTTTTGGGGTGTGTTATATAGATGTGTTTTTCATAGTATTAGATATAAGATTAATTAAAAGAGATTGTACCAGCTTGTGATAAGTAAGTACGTCAGAAACAGAAGCGTCTGTTTTTTTGATAAATGTGTTAAAGCATCGGCTTTCTTTAAGTCGATGCTTTTTTATTGCATTTTTTAGTTTGTTACAAATAAAATTCGTACGTTTGTAGAATAAAGATATAGAAAAGAATGACAATGAACATGCCTGTTATCTTTCAATTTTTAAAAAATCTCGCTGCAAATAATAACCGTGAGTGGTTTAACGAGCACCGTGATGAGTATGAAACCGCCCGTACAGAGTTCGAAAATCTTTTGGCAGCTGTAATTTCCCGTATCGGCCTCTTTGATGAGAGTATCAGAGGTGTACAAGTCAAAGATTGTACCTATCGTATCTATCGGGATACCCGTTTTTCATCAGATAAAACGCCATACAAAATTCATTTTGGCGGATATATCAATGCCAAAGGAAAAAAATCCGATCATTGTGGCTATTATGTGCATATCCAGAATGGGTCCTGTATGTTGGCAGGAGGAAGTCTTTGTTTACCTCCTAATATTTTGAAAGCAGTCCGTCAGTCTATTTACGACAATATAGATGAATATATTGCCATAGTAGAAGATCCTGAGTTTAAAAAATACTTTCCGGTGATAGGAGAAGACTTCCTGAAAACTGCCCCCAAAGGTTTTCCGAAAGATTTTAAATACATTGATTATCTGAAATGTAAGGAGTATACCTGTGCTTACAATGTACCTGACGAGTTCTTTCTTGCTCCCGACTTTTTGGATAAAACAGAAGACGCTTTTCGACAGTTTAAACGCTTTGCTGATTTTATTAACTACACAATTGATGATTTCGAATAATAATACCTAATAATAACTTAAAAACTTTTATAACTATGGTAGTAGATACATTAGAAAACCTGGAAAAATACGCGTCACTGAATCCTTTGTTCGCACAAGCTATTGAGTTCTTGAAGTCTCATGACCTCTATGCTATGGAAGTAGGCAAGACCGAATTGAAAGGTGCGGATCTGGTAGTAAACATCGCTCAGACTACTCCAAAGGCTAGAGAGCAAGCCAAACTTGAAACTCATAACAAATTCATCGATATTCAAATTCCTCTTTCTGGAACAGAAATAATGGGATACACTCCCGGTAAAGACTGTGTACCTGCCGATGCTCCTTATAATGCCGAAAAAGACATTACTTTCTTTGAAGGTTTAGCAGAGACATATGTGGCTGTTAAGCCAGGTATGTTTGCTATTTTCTTTCCGCAGGACGGACATGCTCCAGGCATTACTCCGGATGGTGTAAAGAAAGTTATTGTAAAAGTGAAAGCATAATCAAACTCATCCTGATATGGAGAAAACATTGAATCTTATTAAAAGTGACCCTTGGCTGGAACCGTATGCTGCAGCTATTACCGGACGGCATCAATATGCTATGGATAAGGAAGCCGAACTGACAAACGGAGGAAAACAAACCCTGTCGGACTTTGCTTCGGGATACTTATACTTCGGTTTGCATCGTACAGACAAAGGATGGACTTTCCGTGAATGGGCGCCCAATGCAACCCATATTTACATGGTAGGTACATTCAACAATTGGGAAGAGAAAGAAGAATATAGCCTGAAGCGTTTGCAGAATGGTAATTGGGAAATCAATCTGCCCGCGAATGCAATGCAACATGGCGATCTTTACAAACTGATCGTTTATTGGGACGGAGGACAAGGAGAACGTATTCCGGCCTGGGCTACGCGAGTGGTACAGGATGAGAATACAAAAATCTTCAGTGCACAGGTTTGGAATCCCGAGAAACCCTTCAAATTTCGCAAAAAAACATTTAAACCTTCTACTGATCCATTACTTATTTATGAATGCCATATCGGTATGGCTCAGCAAGAGGAGAAGGTAGGGACTTACAGTGAGTTCCGTGAAAAGATTCTTCCCCGTATAGCAAAAGCTGGTTACAACTGTATTCAGATTATGGCCATTCAGGAACATCCATATTATGGTAGCTTTGGCTATCATGTATCGAGTTTCTTTGCGGCTTCTTCGCGTTTCGGTACTCCTGAAGAGCTCAAAGAACTGATTGATACTGCTCACGGATTGGGTATTGCTGTAATAATGGATATTGTTCACTCTCATGCTGTGAAGAACGAGGTAGAAGGTCTGGGCAATTTTGCCGGTGATCCTAATCAATATTTCTATCCGGGAGCACGTCGTGAACATCCGGCATGGGATTCTCTCTGTTTTGATTATGGCAAAAACGAAGTAATACATTTTTTACTGTCCAATTGCAAATATTGGTTGGAAGAGTATCAGTTTGACGGTTTCCGTTTTGACGGTGTAACCTCAATGTTGTATTATAGCCACGGATTGGGAGAAAGTTTCTCTAATTATGGTGATTATTTCAATGGACACGAAGATGACAATGCAATGTGTTATCTGACGCTTGCCAACGAGTTAATTCATATGGTGAACCCCAAAGCAATTACTATTGCAGAAGAAGTTTCGGGTATGCCGGGATTAGCAGCCAAAGTAGAAGATGGTGGCTATGGCTTTAACTATCGTATGGCTATGAATATTCCGGACTATTGGATAAAAACAATCAAAGAGAAAATTGATGAAGACTGGAAACCTTCCAGTATGTTTTGGGAAGTTACCAATCGCCGTCAGGATGAAAAGACAATATCCTATGCTGAGAGTCATGACCAGGCATTAGTAGGTGACAAGACTATTATTTTCCGTCTGATTGATGCCGATATGTACTGGCATATGCAAAAGGGAGATGAAAATTACACAGTAAATCGTGGTATTGCTCTTCACAAAATGATTCGTCTGCTTACTGCTACTACAATTAATGGCGGTTATCTGAATTTCATGGGAAATGAATTCGGACATCCCGAATGGATTGATTTCCCACGCGAGGGAAATGGCTGGTCGTGCAAGTACGCCCGTCGTCAATGGGATCTGGTAGATAATAAGAATCTGACCTATCATTATATGGCAGATTTTGACGAAGATATGCTGAAGGTAATTAAAAGCATAAAAGATTTTCAGGCTACGCCAATACAAGAAATCTGGCATAATGACGGCGATCAGGTACTCGTATATCAACGTAGAGATCTCATATTTGTATTCAACTTCAATCCTAAACAGTCGTTTACAGATTATGGTTTCCTGGTTGCTCCGGGTGCATATGAAGTAATTTTGAACACAGATAGTGTACAGTTTGGAGGTAATGGACTCTCTGACGATACCATTACACATTTCACTATATCCGATCCTTTATACAAAAAGGAAAAGAAAGAATGGTTGAAACTTTATATTCCGGCTCGTACAGCGATGGTATTGCGTAAAAAGTAAAATACTACTCTAATAATAAAGAAGAGAGCCACTTCCATATAAAAAGTGGCTCTCTTCTTTATTATGATAAGCTTTTATTATTTCAGGCTCTCTTCTACCTGCCCCAACATTTTCTTAATTTCAGCTCTATCCGGAGACAAAGCTACAGCTTCTTTTAAATAATCTGAAGCTTTCTTGAAATCGGCATCGGCAGCAGCTTTTTCCGTTGCATATTTGTCTGCATCAGAAGTAGCCAGTGGAGCGGCTTTTTTCAAGACATTAGCTCCATTATTGTAGAACAACACTCCCAGACTGTAAAGAGCATCTGTTTTCCATTTTTTATTGCTCAACGTAGTTACTTGTTTGTAACTATCTTCTGCCTTATTAATATCATTGGCTTTCTGGAATTTTTGTCCTTCCTTCAAATAATAGATAGCATATAGTTTCTCCATTGTTTTATTGCCCGGGGCAACTTTAAGGCCGGCTTCCAATGTTTCCACCATTTCCGCATCCTTTTTCAAATCTTTTAATGCACCAGCTTTACGGGCATATGCATTGGCTACATTATAATTCTTTTGAATGGCCACATCGAAGTACTTCACCGCATCAGCATATTTTTTTATCTGATCAGCACATACACCACAATTATAAGCCATTACGGAGTCTGAATTATTCGTTTGCTTCAAATACGCATCGTATTTAGTAAAAGCAACCTGGTAATTCTTAGCATTTAAAGCGTCATTTCCTTCTTTTTTTAACTGATTAGGGTCTGTTTGACCAAAGATACTGCCTGTGGCACAGCACAAAGCAGCAAGCAAAATAAATTTTCTCATGGTTCTTAAAATGTGTCTTTTTAATTGTTTATCGTTCAAATGTAACAAGAAATGAATAGAATAACAAAGCTATTTTGTTTTTTATAGGCTCTTTCACACTACGAAACATACATTTTATTCATATATGATGGCGATAAACATACTTCTTTCTGATTGTTTAGAAAGTACATACAGCCTGTTATCAGTTGATTTATATTAATAAATAGATATAAAATAAAAAGATGGATTCTTCTCACGCTTGAGAAGAATCCATCACACACAAACAAAACAAACAATACTCTACATTTTTCTTCTCAGATATCTGTAGAACAGTGATGCAAATATATATTGAAAAAATAATAGTTGTTATTATGTCTGGAAATTCAGTATCTACATTCGGAAATTTAGTACAAATATTTATCATTTTTAAAACTTGATTATTACTGATAAATGGAGAAAGTTGAGCAATCTTCCTTGAATACAAATGTTCATGTACTTCGATTACAAACTTTTTATAGATGGGAAAGAAAGGAGTAAAAAATAGTTTGTGACGATAAGAAAAATGTAATTGCCTGCACAACCCCCAAAAAACTATTTCAATCACTCTTTTTGTGATCCCGATCAAATGCAAAATCATACAACTAACAGTCAGGTGTTTGGCGTATGCTCAATGATATACAACAAAAAAGGAGACTACTATTGTAATCTCCTTTTTGTGATCCCGAAGCGATTCGAACGCTTGACCCACGCCTTAGAAGGGCGTTGCTCTATCCAGCTGAGCTACGGGACCATCCTTAATTGCGGTGCAAAGGTAATGCTTTTTCTGAAACTTCAAAAACATTTCTGTGTTTTTTTGCGTCTTTCTCTGTGCAGAAAAGGCTATAATCCTAAAGGTAAGCCTGTTAAATACCACAAAATAAATAACAAAGTCCAGGCTATTAAAATGTAAACAGAATAACGCCATGTATATCTTAATAGGGAAAGATAAGAGGAGTTCTTGTCATATTGCTGCATATAAGTCAATACTAAAGGCATATAAAAAAGAAAAGGAGTAATGGCATTGGTTGCACTGTCTCCTATACGAAAAGCACACTGCACTACATCCGGGGAAACACCCATTTTATCGAATATCGGAATGAAAATGAATGCCATAAATGTCCATTTGGAGGTTGCAGATACCATGATGAGATTGATCAGCGCACTGAATAAGATAAAAAGGATAAGAGTCGACAAGTTACCAAACTCAATAGAAGAGAGTAGATTTGCTCCCATAATAGCCAGGCACTTGTCGAGGTGTGAATACTCAAAACAAGCAAACATCTGTGCTGCAAAAAAGGCGATAACAAAATATACTCCCAGTAACTTCATAGGTTGTGCCAAACCTTCTATCACATCTGCATCCGTACGATACCGCCCTGAACTGAATCCGTAGATCATTCCCATAAGTCCGGCTCCCAAGGAAATAAGAAACAATATCCCCATAATAAAAGGAGAACGCATCAGATTACCACTTACACCACGCAAAATACCATAGGAAGAGAAAGTTAGCCAAAGTACTACAGCGACATAGGCCACGCCTACAATGATGGCCATTGTTAAAGCACGGCGTTCCTTACGAGAAAGCGGTTTATAACCTTCAAAGAGTGTACTTCCACCATAATTGCCCATAGCCGGAAGTAATTTACGGCGCGTTACCCAATAAACGACGGCAGCAATGAGAAAAGTAGAAACAAACATGAAATAATAATTGCATAACGGCCCCGTATCACCGTGTTCTATACCGCCTGCCACTGCGGCTTCTTCTGTGGTGCGGGCCAGCAAAGGATCCATCGTGCTTAGTACAACATTAGCACTATAACCGCAAGCTACAGATGCATAAGCTGTGATAATTCCAGCTACCGGATGTAACCCCACGGAATGAAACAAAGTAGCAGCAATAGGCAGCAATATAATATAACCAGCATCACCTACTACGTTTGAAAGCAATCCCAGGAAAATAACCCAAAGAATAATTTTCTCTTTCTCCTGCTTTCCACGAATTCCCTGCCGGATACAAGCATCTATAAAGCCGGAGTGTTGCGCTACTCCTATACCAAACATAGCTACAATTACCATTCCCAAAGGAGCAAATCCGGTGAAATTGGTAACTATATGACGAAGCAACCAGCGAATACCTTCCGGACTTAACAAGCTTTGCACACGAATTTCCTCACCTGTTTGTGGCAATGTAACGCTTAGTCCGTAGATGTCAAATATCCACGAAAGAAGCACAACGAACATTGTCAGCACAAGGAACATTGTGGCCGGATGTGGCATACGCCATTTGCTATTCTTCATCGGCTTCCAGATTATCAAGATCGAGGATACGAAGTTCAAATGCACGTACTACCAGACGGGTAGCATTCACCCCTACCCGTTCTCCATTAGGAAAGAGTCGTCCGACAAGATCATTCTGCCGTTTTTCGAGCGACTTCACTCCAAAAGGCATACCCTTGAGATTGGCTATCATCTCTTTGGTATATCCCAAGGCGAGATGGCGTAAAAAACGTTCGTCATATTCATCGATATCGTAATTGATGACAGCTTCCTGACGTTTGGCATCGTTACCTACAGAGGCTTTAAACCGATCTACTATCTTCTCAAGTATGGGATAGTTGAATACAAGTTTCTTGCCGTCCATCACTGCTTGTACATCGGTCTTAGTCAGCAGTTCACCTGTCTTCAGGATAATGCCGTCGGCTCCTGCATTCAGTACATCTACCCATAGTTTTTCATTCAATATTTCACCTGTGAAAATAAGCACCCGTACTCCTTTGTAACGTTTGAATATATTGCGGCAGATATCTACTCCAATAGTGGTAGAACCACCCAAACCAAGATCGAGCAGTACCAGATCGGGTAATTGAGCTTCCATTAACGGCCAGAATTCAGCTTCAGTCATAGCGGTCCCTATAACTTCTGCATTGGGTATTTCATGCCGAAAAATCTCTTCTGTACCTTTCAGTTCTAACTTTACATCTTCTACGATAATTACTTTAAATTTTCTGTCTTCCATACGTTTCGTTACATATATTGTTATGACTCGTTACACATATTATTATGCTGCTTTACATCTATTGTTATCATCGCCTGGGTATGGTAAAGTAAACAGTAAACCCTCCACCCACAGCAGGCTCGGCATTGATACGGCATCCACGTCGTCCGGCAAATTCATCATGATCGCGAATAATTTGCTTACATATCAAATATTCCGTACCGCGGAGTTCTCCTTTTTCACCAGCAGTCATGCGTGCCAGATTGGGATAAAACAATTGGTTCAGCTCTTCTACGCTCTTTTCTCGACGGGTATCAGTAAAAAGAAAGCGTACATATTCATCCTCTTCTTTGGCACTTAATTTCAATATTCCGTTTTCAGACCTATCGAGCGCTTCGTCTATCAGATTTTCAAGAAGAAAACGAAGTTGATTGATATCTCCGATAACCCGGCCCTCCATTGGTTCGATCATTAACTCAACTCCGGTTCTTTTTCCCTTACTAACCCTTCGGAAATACTTAGCTGCGTATTCAAAAAGATCGGAAACCTGAATCGTACTCCGCCGGAATGTAACCTCTTCCAATTGCCGGGAAGCACAGGAACTAAGGATGGTAAAGATGCCTTTATAGTACTCTATCAATTCACTGATAGCTTCCACATTCTCCCGTTCTTCTGTTTCCGAAAGATTTTGTGTATTCAACTTACCAACGATCTGTTTTATTTTATTGGGATAATAAACAGTCTCGTGTTTGATGGTAGAAAGGCAATTGTCGAGTACCATATTCTGAACATGCAGCATACTGTCTTCCCAGGAAGCACGTTGTGCCTCTTCATGTGCAGATTCAATATCCCGGTATTTCATTGCCAGTTTCACTACAGCATTGAACACTACGATTGCTACGTAACGGGCCACCAATTCAAACAGTAGCCGATCTGTTTCTAATTCAGTTCCCTCACGGCGTTCCAGGTAAAGTACACCTACGCACTGATGCTCTCCTCCAGCATCCACTACTAATGGGATAGCCTGTGCAAGCCCATCAGACTGATAAGTTTGCTCGTTGAAACAACATTGCATCAACTCAGGCATTATATCAAGCCGGGGATTGGAAGCAAACTCCAGATGATGTGTAGTCTCATTATACACGGCAAGGCTGAGCCGGTCAATTGTCAGTAGTTCGTTAATAGAATCAAATGCTTCGTCAACGAGTCGTTGTGGAATCTCTTTCAACGTATCCTCTTCGCGCTGCAAAGCTTCGGTCGACTCCTGTGAACGTATAAGTGAAGATGCAAAAACTTTTTTGTTTATCTCAAGCACCTGTTCCAAATTCAAACGGTTGAGTAGGCGTTTGCGTATATATATAAGATAATAGCCTGCCAGAGAAATTACCAGTAAAAGGATGCAAAGAATAATACCTACTATTTTGTTCGTTGTAGAACGTTCCAATTGGCGACAGTAGCCCTCTAATGACTGATCCTCACTTTGCAACTTATAAAGGGCTGTAAATGCTGCATTATTATAGTTATATCCATCCAACTGTTTTAACGCAAGAAAAGC
Source organism: Bacteroides sp. K03 (assembly GCF_019734355.1). Lineage (NCBI taxonomy): Bacteria > Pseudomonadati > Bacteroidota > Bacteroidia > Bacteroidales > Bacteroidaceae > Bacteroides > Bacteroides sp. K03. The sequence goes on along the minus strand of NZ_JAASHC010000033.1, from coordinate 31,089 downwards.
AACGGCTGCTTCGTTTCTTATATCCAGTATTGCATGAAAATCCGAATCGAACATTTCATTCCACCAGGTCAGTTCTGCCGGAGTACCTTCACCAATCAGTTTCATATACCGGTACGGCCGGCGGGCATATTTCTTATAATGCCTGTTCAGTACCATAATAGCGGAGTCTGCATATTGCAGGGCTGCTTCATAATAGCCATCTACATTAGCAAAATAGGCTGCGTTGGCATAGTCTGATGCTTCGTCAAGCAATTGGTCATAATTGGAATCTGCTGCCAAAGTTAAAGAATCCATCGGAGAAACAACATATGCCAGTTCGGCCTCTTTCATACAAGAAGAGAACAGACACGAAGGCAATAGCAAACAGAACAAAATTCCCATTACCTTTCGTACTCCTGGCGGAAGGCGGAAATAGAAACGACTCCCCTTTCCCGGTTCGCTTTCAACGCTGAACAGACATACCCGGAACAAATCATTCGTTTTACGATACTTCTCAATAATGCCTTTGCAGTTCATCAGTCCGAAACCACTTCCCTTATTCTGTCGCAGCACTTCCGTATCCTCCGTATCTTTCATTCCGATAGCACGTGAATCATATACTTTTTCGCCAATAATACGCGCCACATCTTCGGCAGAAAGTCCGCGTCCGTTATCTTCCACCGATATTTCAACGTATTCTTCGGTCTGGCAGGCATAAATATGTATCTTCCCCCCTTCGGGAGTATATTTACGGGCATTTTCGGCCAGTGTATTTATCATAAACAAGGTCAACGCCCTGTCCGCCTTTACCAATGCTTGGGTGGGTTCTATTTCGAGTGTTTGATCCTTCATTTCGAAGGCTCTGCGTCCTTTTCCCAAAAGTTCAAAAAGCTCATTTAAACTGAAAATTTCTATATTCAGACTCAATGTACCCTGTTTCATCTTAATCCACAAGGCAAGAATATCATTATATTCATTGATCGTGGTTACTAATTCGTCAATATATTGGTATTTTTCTTTTTTGATTCGCGGGTCTTTCATGAAACCTTTTTCCGTGAGTTTGTGCACCTCGTTGAGTATGCGGTCTATATAAGGATTGATACCATTCACAATAGCAAGACACGACTTTTTTATCAGATTCTGACGTTTGTTGGCAGCAATATGCTGTTCATAGACATAACGTTGTTTTTCCAGCTGGTTACGCTCGTCACTGAGTAAAGCAATGGCCTGCTCATTATCCATAGCCCACTCAACGTAGGGTATCAATATATGTACTAATGCCTGCTCATCACGACTCAGCCGATGATTGTGGACGAAGTTTGTCTTTCCCTCTTCAGTAACTTCCAAAGTGATCCGGTCCGATCCGAATAGCCGGTCAATGCCTTGCTGGATAAGAGGTATATTCATCGGAATAGAAGCCGTAATATCCCGGCAAAGAACCAGCGTCTGTTGCAACCGTTCTGTGTAAATGCGATTTTTTATTTTGGAACGTTTATTGAAAATCCAGAATAAAACGATTACCAGCAACAAACCTACTGTAACAAAGAAAAGTACGATATTCAGCTGTTTGGACTCTGCTTCCAGATAGGCATAACGACTTTCCAGCTCTTTGTCCTGACGGGTATCATTTAATATATCCAGATAGATATTGCGGTTATAGTCAGATTCCGACTTCATGCCCAAACCTGCATAAGAAACACTCAACTGCTCACGAATACGGGATATCCATTCGGGTACAGTTTTGACTCTCTCTCGTCCTATCCACGTCATTTCGGTAAAAATGGTATCAGCACCGACAAAAGACTGTAATTTGTCTAATGTATCGGCTGCATGATGATAATACAAAAGATGGTGATAATTTACGCATTCCAATGCTTTGCCCAGAGAATCGAGTGCGTCAGAATACAAACCATGAGCATTGAGATATTTTCCGATAGAGACATAAGCACCGGCAATTTGATACAGGTCATCGTATTCTCTGAAGGTTTGCAATGCTTTTTCTCCCAATCTTAAAGGTAGCAAAGAGTCAATTGGTATGCCCAATTGCTTCAATGAATGTGAACGTCTTGAAACAATCAAGTCAAAATCTCCTTTAGGTATCAGCAGGTTAGCCAATCCCTGCATACTGTTCCCGACAAAATAAAGATAACCTTCGCGGGAAGCCAGTCTCCAGGTAGTATAGAGTTCGTCATATTCATGTAATTTCCGTTCGTCCGGTGTATCACCTTCACACAAAGAAGCCGATCCTTTGATATAATGAAAGTAAAGATATTGATTGGTATCCTCATTCAAAGCTTCGTCTTGCGGAATCTTATCCAGTGCTTCCATTGCTTCGGGACGTTGCTGAAGATAATAGTAATAAACGGCAGATACTATAAAGAACTCTGTGAAGGCATAATTCAACCGTAGTGTCTCATGCTTGTCTGCAAAAACATTGCTGTCTTCACGAATACGTTTCATTCGCCGGATAGCGCTGTTACGATAATCGTAATATTCTTTATTCATACCCGCCCGCTGATAGATCTTCATCAGTCCTACATCTGCAATAAGTAATTCCAATTCATTTTTGGTAAGTCCGTATACTTCTTTGTGTAACCCTTCGGCACGTTCAAAATCCATTTTCATGAATGCACAAAATCCCAAATTATTGCAGGCCTCTGCTTTCCCCTGATTATAAAGGCGGGATTTTTGATAGGCTTCTAATGCAGGATGATAGGAAGAATCCAGATTTTTGTAACGATAAGCATACGCTCTTCGATTCAAAGAGTCGATAAATCGTACCTCTTTAGTCGGTGCTGTACCGACACACGAAAAGAGTGCTGTAAGCAACAGCATGCACAGTATATACAAAGGCAGGTGACGGTTCATCGTTTCAATAATTGTTCAATGTACCGATATGCCAATTACCTGCGGTATGTTAAATAGTGCAGCCGATTGGCATATTATTTAATGGGTACATTATTTAATCTCGCAAATCTACAAATATTTCCCGTGAATAGGAATGAAAAAATATTTTTTCTACAATAAGTCTTTTAGATTGTCGGGAGATTTCATACCTTTGCGGGCAAATTAACAAATAGGTAACAACTATTATAAAATGAGCGAAAAAGCACCCTTTATGGTATTCTCGGGAACCAATTCGAGATACCTGGCAGAGAAAATCTGCGCTAGCCTCAATTGTCCTCTGGGAAACATGAATATCACCCATTTTGCAGATGGTGAATTTGCTGTTTCTTATGAAGAGTCAATCCGTGGTTCACATGTATTCTTGGTTCAATCCACTTTCCCAAACTCTGACAATTTAATGGAACTTCTGCTGATGATTGATGCAGCAAAACGAGCATCTGCGAAGAGCGTAGTTGCTGTTGTTCCATATTTTGGCTGGGCACGTCAGGACAGAAAAGACAAACCTCGTGTTTCTATCGGTGCAAAACTGGTAGCCGATTTACTTGCAGTAGCAGGTATTGACCGTCTGATCACAATGGACCTTCATGCTGACCAGATTCAGGGATTCTTTAACATTCCGGTTGACCATTTGTATGCTTCGGCAGTATTCCTTCCCTACATTCAGTCACTACATCTGGAGAATCTGGTTATCGCTACTCCTGACGTAGGCGGCTCAAAACGTGCAAGTACATTTTCAAAATACCTCGGTGTACCTTTGGTACTTTGCAATAAATCACGTGAAAAAGCTAATGAGGTTGCCTCTATGCAGATTATTGGTGATGTGAAAGATAAAAATGTTGTTTTAATTGATGATATCGTAGATACAGCAGGTACGATCACTAAGGCTGCCAACATCATGGTAGAAGCCGGTGCAAAATCTGTTCGTGCTATTGCAAGCCATTGTGTTATGTCAGATCCTGCTTCTTTCCGTGTGCAGGAATCAAATCTCACTGAAATGGTATTTACCGATAGTATCCCTTATTCGAAGAAGTGCGCTAAAGTTAAACAGTTAAGTATTGCAGACATGTTTGCTGAAACGATCAGACGTGTCGTTAGTAACGAATCAATCAGTTCACAATATATTATTTAATATACGAGCAATTCTGAAAAACAAAAAAGTGGCGGCACAATTAATTTACAGATTGTGTCGCCACTTTTTTTAGAATTTAAAAAAGAGAGATTCAGTAAATGTTCTAAAAATAACAGTTGGCATGTGTAAATGGATATAAAAAAAAGCCAACTAGTTCGAAATGAATTAGTTGGCTGATTTTATAAGGTTTCTGAATATCTCTAAAAACGCAAATTAATACAGATTTTCGTAGATCAAAGACTGTACCATTGAATTAAATCTTTGCGTTAACCTGCGTTTCAACTAAAAATCAGAAAGTATCTTCTCCGTATAAAATCCCCTACTCCAATCTTCCGAATTTATAGCTCCCTTTACGAATAACTTTGCCATTACCATCTGTTTCAACAAACGGCCCGTGCTTCTTTCCTTGCTTGAAGAATCCTTCGTAACGGTGTCCGTCTTTATCTTCCTGGATACCTTTACCTTCTTCAAGACCATTTACAAATCCGCCTTTATACTTTGTACCATTGGTCAGAATTAATATTCCTTCTCCATTGGGTTGATTATTCTTCCACTCTCCATCGTATGTATCACCATTACTCCAAGTATACTTACCACGTCCGTTTCTTTTGTTTTCTTTCCAATGCCCTTTGTATACGGCTCCGTTTGCCCATGTAAATGTACCCTCACCATCCTGCATACCATTCTTGAAATTTCCTACATACTTATCACCATTTGCATGGTAATAGATACCTGCTCCAGTACGTTCACCTTGTACATATGAACCTTCATAGCGATCTTCTCCCAGATAGAAAATACCTTGTCCATGTTGCAGATCATCCATCCAGTCACCTACATATTTTTCTCCGTTGGTATATTCAAAAGTTCCTTTACCCTCTCGGACATCATTTTTCCATTCACCATCATATTTGCAGCCATTGTTCCATGCCAGCACACCTTTACCGTCTTTTTTGTCATTCTTCCAGTTACCTACATATTTCGAACCGTCTCTCCATGTATATGTACCCTGGCCCTCACGTTTATCATTAGCCCAGTTACCTTCATAGATATCTCCATTATGGTAATACATTGTACCCTGCCCATGCTGATAGTCCTGAAACCACATACCGTCATAACGGTTGTTATTCATAAAGTAGAAAATGCCTTTTCCGTGCTGCTGATCTTGGAACCACTGCCCTTCATATTTTTCTCCATCCGGAAAAGTATATATTCCGAAGCCTTCACGTTTTCCTTTTACATATTCCCCTTCGTATGTGTCTCCATTCTTAAAAACAGTCTTTCCTTTACCATTTGGTTTACGACCTTTCATTTCTCCGGTATACACGGATCCGTCTTTAAATGTATAGTTTCCTATTTTGATTTCAGTGGAAAAAGTATCCTTGATTTTTCCGAAAAAGCCACCTTTATTTTGTGCTACGGCTCCTTCCTGGGAAAGAAAAACCAATATGAGTGCAGTATATAGATATTTCATTAATTTACAAATTACAAGTTACGAATTACGATTAGCGATGTGACAAAGATACAATTTCTCAGGCAAAACACACAGTTATCATCGCCTTTTTATGACAACTTTTTACCTGCGATGACCTCTTTTAATGTCTCTTTGCACAAATAACGATTAGCCAATTCTTTAATTTCTTCCGGTGTAACTTCTTTTACAGCCTGCAATGAGCGGGCAAAATAAGCATCATCCAACTTTGAAGTATAGATGAACATCCATGCATCTGCCAGCGAGAAAGGAGACTCATAATTACGGCACATTTCTCCCAGCATATAGTTGCGTACCATTGTCAGTTCGCTCACAGGAACAGGTTCAACCCGAAGTCTGTCGATCTCATGATAGACCTCTCTGATTAAAGGTTCTACATATTCGTTATCGGCTTCCGTACTAATCAGAATCATGCCGCTTCCGGGATAAAACAGGGTACCTGCTGAAATACCATAAGTATATCCCTTATCCTCGCGTATATTAGACATCAACCTGCTGCCAAAATAACCTCCGAAAAGGGTCATCAATACACGTAGTTTCAGATAGTCAGGATGCGTACGTTCAATGGTTGTAGTACCCAGTTTTATGGCACTCTGCAATGCGTCATCTCGTTCTACAAATATTCTTTTATCGGCCATAGTGGTAAAAGTATATTCTTTTTTCACCAAAGGATACCGATAGTTACCAAAAGGAGTATTACCGAAAGCAGACTCTACCTTGCGAATAACGTCGTCTGTTACTTTACCGGACAGGAAAATAGAGCAATTACCGGAATGATAATATTCATTATAAAATTCACGAAGTACATCAGGAGTAATCAGGCGGTAATCTTCCTCTTCTGTCAAACGGCCACAGGGATGTTCGCTTCCATAAAGCGCAGTGAGCAAACTTCGCTGAGCCAGAAAATCAACTTTGGAAGAATTAACAAGATATTGCTGTATGTTTACATCGAGTACTGTGTTTAGTTCTTTTTCGGGAAAAAGAGGTTCTTTTATTATAGATTCCAGAACCTCAATTGTTTCAGCAAAATACTTGTTTAATGAATACAGCGTAATATATGCATATTCTGATGAACTGGAGAGTTCCAGCCACGCACCATAATAATCCAGTTTCTCTGCAATATCCGAAGCGGTATATTTACATGATCCTTCACGAAGCATCCGATTCGTGAAAAGAGCCTGTAATTTCTGAGTCTGTTGCCATCGTCCTCCGGCAAAGAGGATATCCATACGCACTACTTCCTGTTCCCCTGCCTTGATTACCGCCAGAGGAATACCATTGGACAACGTAGTCCGCATCGGGAGGGTAACAATTAAATTTTCCAAGTCCCGGATCTCGGGTTGTATCGTTCTATCCATGGCTGCGATATAAAATCATTTTCTATTTTTCAGAAATTCCTCTGCCCGTACGAGATCCTGAGGAGTATCAATACCAATTGTTTCTACTTCACTGACTCCTACCTTGATTGTATAACCATTCTCCAGCCAACGGAGTTGTTCCAACGATTCGGCTAGCTCTAGAGAAGACTGCGGAAGCGAAGTAATCTCTTTCAATACTTCGGTGCGATAGGCATAAAGTCCGATATGTTTATAATAGGTATGACTTTGGAGCCATTCGGATTTTTCCACACCACGTAGATATGGAATTATAGAACGACTGAAATACAATGCATTCCAGTTCTTGTTTACTACTACTTTAGGCGAATTTGCATTTTCCAGTGTTTCAAAAGCATCATTGGTATCAAATGGTTTGACTAATGTAGCAATTTGAGTCGTTATATCCTCAAAACAAGCTTTTATAGCCTGCAATTGTGATGGCTGAATAAATGGTTCGTCACCTTGTATATTGACTACGACATCAAAGTTACCACCAATTTTAGTCGCAGCTTCATAACAGCGATCCGTGCCACTTTTATGTTCTACAGATGTCATGACAACTTTACCACCGAAAGCTTTTACCGCAGCTTCAATACGTACATCGTCTGTTGCCACGTAGGCATCGTCAAGAATTCCTGCCACTTGTTCGTATACACGCTGTATCACGGTTTTCCCTCCAAGGATAGCCAATGGCTTTGCAGGAAAACGCGTAGAAGCATAGCGGGCAGGTATTATTCCTATAAATTTCATATCATTTAAATCTAAACAGTAATCTAACTCTTTTAATCCCTTCCGAACATATTCTCGTTCCATATCTTCTGGCTTCAGTATCTTGCCGTTGTACATCAATAAGTCTATATCCAGACAGATTTTCTCTTTTGCTTTATCACCCGGACGGCGACCAGCTTCATGTTCAATGGCTTTCAATTTATCTACTACACACACCTCCTCAAGTCCGGTAATAAACTCCGCCACTTGATTGGAAAACAATGCGGAACTCCTCAAATGCAACGGCTCTGTTTCCTCCTCTGTTGCAAAACGAACAGTAGGAAACAGAGCCTGTAGTCTTTGGCGTGCCAGAAGGAGGTTCTCCTTCCGGTCATAGTTACTTCCAATACAGATAAGACAACTTTTCAATGCAGAATTTTTAATTAAAAAGATCATCCAGTCCAAGCTCTCCAGAGTCTTCTGAGCTAACCTCCGATCCGGCACAAGGATCAAATCCTTCGGGCAACTGGAAATGCTCTGACGGATCATATCCCAGTGTCTTATCGTCAAATACCTTTTTCATATATTTTCCCCAGATAGGCAATGCCAAAGAAGCTCCTTGTCCGTAGGTCATCGTATCAAAATGAATATCACGTTCTTCGCCTCCGACCCAACAACCGGATACAAGTGAAGGAATAAAGCCCATAAACCAACCATCAGAATTAGCATTTGTAGTACCTGTTTTACCACCCATATCGGCTGTAATACCATATCGGCTGCGAACACGTCCACCGGTACCCTCGTTGATTACCGCACGGAGCATGACCAACATTTTATAGGCGCTCGACGCACTGATCACTTCATCCATTTGCGGAGCAAACGTTGCAAGTACGTTACCTTCATTATCTTCGATGCGGGTAACAAACAGAGGTGCCACACGGATACCCTTATTGGCAAATGCCGTATAAGCACTCACCATCTCTCCTACCGAAATTTCACACGGACCGAGGCAAAGCGATACAGTTGGCATTATGTCTTTGTTACGAACTCCGAAACTATGTATCAACCGCACCAACGCATACGGATTCAGTTTTCCCATCAGATATGCCGATACCCAATTGCTTGAATTAGCCAATCCCCATTTCAAAGTTACAAGTTCTCCATAACGTTTTTTGGTACTATTACGGGGAGTCCAGGGGATACCGTTTTCATCCATTAGCGTCTGCTCTACGTGCCGGGTTTCGTCACAAGGAGAGTACCCGTTTTCCATGGCGAGCGTATAGAGATAGGGCTTTATTGTAGATCCCACCTGGCGGCGTCCTACCATAGCCATGTCATACTTGAAATAGTTATAGTTGGGTCCTCCCACATATGCTTTTACATGTCCGTTGAACGGATTCATTGACATAAACCCTGTACGTAGAAAATGCTTATAGTATTTAATAGAATCCATCGGTGTCATGATGGTATCTTTTTCACCTGCCCAACTGAATACAGACATTTCCTCCGGTGTATTGAATGCCTTCTTGATTTCAGCCTCCGAAGCCCCGTCTTTTTTCATTGCCCGGTAACGATCTGTTTGCTTCACAGCTCTTTCAAGGATTTCGTCAATCTGCTGTTGAGTCAGCATATTGCTGTATGGTGCTTTTTTACGACCTTTTTTTTCTTTGAAGAATTGTGCCTGTAAATCTTTCATATGTTCTTCTACAGATTCTTCGGCATAACGTTGCATGCGCGAATCGATGGTCGTATAAATTTTTAAACCATCGGTATAGACATTGTAATTTGAACCATCCTTCTTTTTATTCTTTGCACACCACCCATAAAGAGGATCGGTTTCCCATGAAAGTGAATCCTCATAAAATTTCTGCATTTGCCAACCACGATAATCGCTTTTATCCGGTTTTTTGGCAGTCAGTACTCCACGCAGATATTCACGGAAATAAGTTGCAAGACCTTCATTATGCCCTACGCGATTGTAAGTCAGCGTTAACGGAAGCGCCTGCAAGGAATCACGTTCTGCTTCGGTAATGTATCCTGCTTTTTCCATTTGACCAAGAACTACATTGCGACGTCCCAAAGCATTTGTCCTTATCTTGGAATTGCGGGATACCGGATTGTAGAGTGAAGGATTCTGGCACATACCTACCAACATGGCGGCTTCTTCTGTTTTCAGATCTTTGGGTTCGCAACCGAAATAAGTGTGAGCTGCAGTTTTTATACCTACTGCATTATTCAAGAAGTCAAATTTATTAAGATACATCGTCAGAATTTCTTCTTTTGTATAGTAGCGTTCCAGCTTCACAGCAATTACCCATTCAATCGGTTTTTGAAGAAGGCGCTGAAGTGTATTACTTGCTACATTTTCAGTAAACAACTGTTTAGCAAGTTGCTGAGAAAGTGTACTTCCCCCACCTGCACTTTTCTGCATCAGGATACCACGTTTTACGATGGCTCTGGAGAGAGCTTTTACGTCAATACCCGAATGTCGAGCAAAGCGGACATCTTCGGTGGCAATCAAAGCATTAATGATATTGGGAGATAAATCAGCATAACTGCTGTAAACACGATTATTCTGGTTTAATGAAAAAGTTCCGAGTACTTTTCCGTCTTCGGAAAATATCTCGGCTGCAAATTTATATTCCGGATTTTCGAGCTCTTCCACCGGAGGCATATAACCTATCCAACCATACGATATGGAAGCAAAAATACCCACACAAAACAGTACTACTACAACGAGGAATATCCAGAGGGCTTTTATTATTTTTTTTATCATTGCGTTCTGTTACGAAATTATCAGTTTATTAAGTTGCAAAGATAGTTATTATTCAGAGAACGTACAAATTTCAATTCAAATCAAAGTTATTGAAAAGCAAAAAATAACTAATAGCCTGCATGGTTCTCCTAAGAAATGTGGACTTATTGTAACTATAAAATCGACAAACTATAACTGGCATTTTGCTGTCCGGTAATCAGATGTTATTTCAATTTCCTTTTCTATAATAGTAGTTTCTTTAATCTATTTGACTTATTTACAGCGCACTTTTTGCAAATCACAACAGAAGGTCTATGAACTGCGTAGGCCACTGTGATACCGTAAACACCGTTTTTAGTCATTCTTGGTTTAGATCGTTTCTGGACAGACTCACTCGGTTTAAATGCGACTGTAGCCGGGGTGGGTACTAAAATTAAAGGTTCAAAATTGAAAATCAGCTGTACTATCACGCCGCATGGTAATTTTCAGCTTTCAATTTTCCATTTTATAATTGCAGATACCGCATTTTCTCACTACCTTTACAGTCTGAAAACAAGTTCTATCAATATTAAAGATAACAGAATGGAAAACAGAAGTTTAGTAACCATTGCCGAGCATTCAAAAGAAAAAATACTTTATATGCTTGAAATGGCGAAGCAGTTTGAACAAAATCCCAACCGCCGGCTACTTGAAAATAAAGTGGTAGCCACCCTGTTCTTTGAACCATCTACCCGTACCCGACTTAGTTTTGAAACAGCTGCCAATCGCCTTGGCGCACGTGTTATTGGGTTTAGTGATCCGAAAGCGACCAGCTCATCCAAAGGCGAAACGCTGAAAGATACGATTAAAATGGTAAGTAATTATGCCGATATTATCGTAATGCGTCATTATTTGGAAGGAGCTGCCCGTTATGCAAGCGAGATAACAACGGTACCTATCGTGAATGCCGGAGACGGAGCCAATCAGCATCCATCGCAGACAATGCTCGATCTTTACTCAATCTACAAAACGCAAGGTACACTCGAGAATCTAAATATCTATCTTGTAGGCGATCTTAAATATGGCCGTACCGTTCACTCACTACTTATGGCCATGCGCCACTTCAACCCAACTTTCCATTTCATAGCTCCCGATGAACTGAAAATGCCGGAAGAATATAAAATATATTGTAAAGAGCATAATATAAAATATGTAGAACATACTGATTTTACCGAAGAAACGATTGCTGAAGCCGATATCCTTTATATGACTCGGGTACAACGCGAACGCTTCACCGATTTGATGGAATACGAACGTGTGAAAAACGTATATATCTTACGCGCCCAGATGCTGGAGAACACACGGCCTAATCTGCGTATTCTTCATCCGCTACCTCGTGTCAATGAAATAGCTTATGATGTGGACGAAAGCCCGAAGGCCTATTACTTTCAACAGGCACAAAACGGTTTGTATGCTCGTGAAGCCATTCTGTGTGATGTATTAGGAATAACATTGGAAGATATAAAATAGAGTTAATGACCAAAAATATGAACGAAAATAAACAAGCCCTGCAAGTGGCCGCCCTTCGGAACGGGACTGTCATCGACCATATACCCAGCGAAAAACTGTTTACCATCGTGCGGTTACTTGGACTGGAACACATGAAGAATAACATTACTATCGGCTTTAACCTTGAAAGTCAAAAACTGGGACGAAAAGGTATTATCAAAATAGCTGATAAGTTTTTTTGTGATGAAGAAATTAACCGCATTTCAGTAGTGGCTCCACATGTGAAGTTGAACATTATCCGTGATTATGAAGTTGTAGAAAAGAAGGAGGTACGCATGCCGGACGACCTGAAGGGAATTATAAAATGCGCCAACCCTAAATGTATCACAAATAATGAGCCAATGCCCACACTTTTTCATGTAGTGGATAAAGACAACTGTGTAGTGAAATGCCATTATTGCGAAAAGGAACAACGGAGAGAAGAATTTACAATAACCAAATAATTTACGATTAGACAATTTACTATTTACGATTGAAATTACTCTTTATGTATAGATTGACAGTAAATGGTATTCTTCAATCGTAAATAATCTAATCGCAAATCTACTTTAATTGTCTAACCGTAAATGTTTAATTTTATGCGTGTTGACTGGAAACCTGGAACAATGATTTATCCGCTGCCAGCCGTCATGGTGAGTTGCGGAAACAATGAAAGCGAATATAATATAATTACGGTGGCATGGACGGGAACGATTTGTACGAACCCGCCCATGTGTTATATATCCATACGTCCGGAACGTCACTCCTATTCTATTATAAAGAGAAACATGGAATTTGTGATTAATCTCACAACGGCAGATATGGCATTCCCTACAGACTGGTGTGGAGTACGTTCAGGGAAAGAGTATCATAAGTTTGAGGAGATGAAATTAACACCGGGTAAATGTACCGTAGTCAATGCTCCGCTTATTGAGGAATCACCACTTTGTATTGAATGCAGAGTAAAAGAAATCGTATCGTTAGGATCACACGATATGTTTATCGCCGACGTAGTAAATGTACGTGTTGACGAAGGTCACCTAAACCCGGAAACCGGAAAACTGGAACTGGCAGAAGCCAATCCACTGGTGTATGTTCACGGTGGATACTACGAACTGGGGAATAAAATAGGAAAGTTCGGCTGGAGTGTAGAAAAGAAGAGGAAGGATTGAAGAATTGATTTATGAATTATGAAAGGGATTAGATATAGATTATGGCGTGGATGTTGGAACCGCAAAGTGGTGGTAATACTGGTATGTGCCCTTATGGGTACATTGCCTGCCTTTGCGCAAGAAAACACACAGAATAAAACAGACCGTCCCAATCATAGAAGATTCAATATCGGGGTAAAAGCAGGCTTTAACGCTTCCATGTTTCTGGTATCAGATTTTAAGATTAAAGATGTAACCATTGATGAGATTCAGAACAACTATAAACTTGGTTACTTTGGTGCACTTTTCATGCGTATCAACATGAAAAAGCATTTCATTCAACCGGAAATATCCTACAATGTCAGTAAATGTGAAATAACGTTCGATAAGCTGGGATCACATCATCCGGACATTGAGCCGGATTATGCTTCGGTCACCTCTATGATCCATAGCATTGATTTCCCAATGCTCTATGGATACAATGTAGTGAAAGAAGGTCCCTATGGTATGTCTATTTTCTTTGGACCCAAACTTCGTTATATCTGGGGAAAGAAAAATGAAATCACTTTTGAGAATTTCGATCAGAAAGGAATACATGAACGTTTGTACCCATTCAACCTGAGTGCCGTTATCGGTGTTGGTGTCAATATTTCCCGTATATTCTTCGATTTCCGGTATGAACAGGGCGTACACAACATTTCAAAATCGGTAACATACGACAATATCAATTCCGATGGAAGTACCGGAGTAAGTAATATTACCTTTCATCGGCGCGATCAGGTACTCAGTTTCTCACTTGGAGTGATATTTTAATAGATAAATCTGCTTTTTTTTGTCGGATTATCATTCTTTTTCCATAAATTTGTGCGCTTAATAAAGAATCTCCAATAAGAAACTTATTTTTATACAATACAGAATGAAAAGAGACGATTTAATTTTCGATATTATCGAAAAAGAGCATCAACGTCAGCTTAAAGGTATCGAGCTGATAGCATCAGAAAACTTCGTGAGTGACCAGGTGATGGAAGCAATGGGTTCCTGCCTTACCAATAAATACGCGGAAGGGTATCCCGGTAAACGTTATTATGGGGGATGTGAAGTGGTAGACCAAAGCGAACAAATAGCTATCGACCGCTTGAAAGAAATCTTCGGTGCTGAATGGGCGAATGTACAGCCTCACTCAGGAGCTCAGGCAAATGCGGCTGTATTCCTTGCCGTATTAAATCCGGGAGATAAATTTATGGGATTAAATCTGGCACATGGCGGACACCTTTCTCACGGTTCATTAGTCAATACTTCCGGTCTTATCTATACTCCATGTGAATACAATCTTAATAAAGAGACAGGCCGCGTTGATTACGATCAAATGGAAGAAGTAGCTTTGCGCGAACGTCCCAAAATGATTATCGGTGGTGGCTCGGCATACTCTCGTGAATGGGATTACAAACGTATGCGTGAAATAGCAGATAAGGTGGGTGCTATCCTTATGATAGATATGGCACACCCTGCCGGACTTATTGCTGCCGGCCTGCTGGATAATCCTCTGAAATATGCACACATCGTCACATCAACAACACATAAAACATTGCGTGGTCCACGCGGAGGCGTTATCATGATGGGTAAAGACTTCCCTAATCCATGGGGTAAGACTACTCCGAAGGGAGAAATCAAAATGATGTCTCAGTTACTGGATTCAGCTGTATTCCCCGGAATTCAGGGTGGTCCGTTGGAACATGTTATTGCAGCCAAAGCCGTTGCTTTTGGCGAATGCTTGCAACCAGAATATAAAGAGTATCAGAAACAAGTACAGAAAAATGCAGCTGTGCTGGCTCAGGCACTGATTGAACGTGGTTTTACAATCGTATCCGGCGGTACAGATAATCACTCAATGCTAGTAGACCTGCGCTCAAAATACCCTGATTTGACAGGTAAGGTAGCAGAGAAAGCATTGGTAGCTGCTGATATTACAGTAAACAAAAACATGGTACCGTTTGATAGCCGTTCTGCATTCCAGACCTCTGGTATACGTTTGGGTACTCCTGCCATCACTACCCGTGGCGCAAAGGAAGATTTAATGCTGGAAATTGCTGAAATGATTGAAACAGTACTCTCTAATGTTGATAATGAAGAAGTAATAGCACAGATTCGTGCACGTGTCAACAAAACGATGGAGAAATATCCGATCTTTGCTTATTAAAGACCGGAACACATAAATTAATAATTTAGACTTATACCCGTGTATCTTCTTCACAGATGATACACGGTTTTTTTTTCTTCTTTGTGAACCTTTTGTGCCAAATGGCGTTCTTACTACATAAAAACGAGAAAAGATAATAAACCTATACTTAATTATGAAGCTGAAAAATCTATTATTAATGGGCGTTATGCTAATTGCAACCAGCGCCGTAGCTCAGGAGAGCTGTACCTTCTTCTTCCCCAACCAGGAGGGACAACAAGTAACTCGCAATTGCTATACAGCTAACGGGAAGCTCTCCAACATCCTCGTTTATCGTGTAGACCAGGTCTATGATTATCCATCCGGTACAGAAGCAATAGCCAGTTACACCTTCTCCAATGCTGCTGGTAAACTTATCAACTCCGGGCAAATGGTAGCACGCTGTAACGACGGAGATTTCTCTATGAGTATGAACGGTGCCACCACTTTCCCTGCTGCAATGGATATGATGAATACAGATGTATACATGATCGGTGATTTGATGAATTATCCGGATGCTATGTCTGATCCGACAAATCCGGACGATGATGATGAATTTGACGATGCTACCATACGCTTGTATCAAAAAGGGAACAAAAACAATCGTGCAGAAGTAACTCTCTCTGATCGTCGGTTTGTTGCTACAGAAAGTGTAAATACTCCCGCAGGTCCTTTTTATTGTACGAAAATTAAATATGACATAGACATCTGGACACCGAAAGGAAAGATAGAGGGTTACGGATACGAATGGTATGCGCCCAATATCGGTATTGTCCGCTCCGAACAATATAACAAGAAAAACGAATTGCAATCTTACAGTGTGTTAGAAAAAATCAAGAAATAACACACTGGACTCTATATATACCCAAGAGTGTGGTGTTTCTATACGGAAAAGTTACATTTAACAATGGATTTCTTTACGAAAGAAGAATCTCCACATTCTTTCCAAAAAAAACAGAAATTGAGTAGTTACTAAACCCATAGTAGCTACTCAATTTTTAATAATGTGCCAATTGTGCTACGCTATATCGGTACAGCGTAGCACAATTGGCACATTGATATATCATATTTGGCACATTATTCATCAGCTCAGCCCGTCTATTTCGCCATCAATAATGTCTATATGTTTGGCTTGCGGCTCTTTGGGAAGTCCCGGCATACGCATGATCTCACCAGCAATGGCAACAATCATTTCTGCTCCGTTATTTATTACAATATCTTTAATGTGGAACTCAAAGTTGTTTACTGCGCCATATATCTTCGGATCGGCAGAGAATGAATATTGCGTTTTAGCAATACACACCGGATAATGAGTGATCCCCATCGTTTCGGCAAGTTTGATTTTCTTACGGGCTATCGTGCTGTATGTAATCACGCTTGCGCCATAGATACCAGTGGCCACTTTCTCTATCTTCTGTTCTACGCCATCCTCATCTTTATAAGTGAATTGTAAGGGTGCGGATGGTTTCTTCTCAACAGTTTCCACAACAAGATTAGCCAGATCTACAGCTCCCTCTCCTCCTTCACTAAACGCATTATTAATGGCAAAGCCCACTCCTAATTCTTCGCAATGACGACGAAGTAACTCCATCTCCTCATCCGTATCACTAGCAAACTTATTGAATGCAACAATTACCGTCTGGCCGAAAGCACGAAGGTTACGGACATGTTTATCGAGGTTACGAAGTCCTTCTTTCAGACCTTCCATATTGGGATCTTTAATGCGGTCAAGACTAACACCACCATGCATTTTCAATCCCTGTGCTGTGGCGACAATAATAGTCAGTCGAGGCTGTACACCACTCTTCCGACATTTTATATTGTAGAATTTCTCTGCACCAAGATCAGCTCCAAAACCGGCCTCTGTGATTACATAATCACCAAAAGTCATAGCCATCTTAGTTGCCAGGATAGAATTACAACCATGCGCAATATTAGCAAACGGACCACCGTGTACAAAAGCCGCTGTATTCTCTGTTGTCTGCACCAAATTGGGATGAATGGCATCTTTTAGTAAAACGGTGATTGCACCAGCCACACCAAGATCTTTTACCGTGAATGGCTTATCATCGTAGGTAAAACCAAGCAGTATATTCTCAATACGGCGGCGAAGGTCTTCCATATCGCTTGCCAGGCAAAGAATAGCCATAATCTCTGAAGCAGGAGTAATGTCGAAACCCGATTGCATAGTGATGCCATCTGTCTTCGCCCCCAGTCCGGTAACAATGTTACGCAAAGAGCGATCATTTACATCGAGCACCCGACGCCAAAGGATTTCTTTTAGTCCAAAGCCATTGGATTGGTTCTGATACAGAAAGTTATCCAATAAAGCAGAGATCATATTATGTGCCGAAGTGATGGCATGGAAATCACCTGTGAAATGCAGGTTTATCTTATCCATAGGAAGTACCTGGGCATATCCTCCTCCCGCTGCACCACCTTTCATGCCAAAACAAGGACCTAAAGACGGTTCACGCAAAGCTACAATCGCTTTTTTACCTATTTTATTAAGCCCCAGAGCCAGACCGATAGAAACAGTTGTCTTACCAATTCCGGCTTTAGTGGCAGTAATGGCAGTTACCAGTATCAGATTACTCTGTTTTACTTTTTCTTCGTCTATCAATTGCTCGGGGATTTTTGCAATGTAACGACCATAGTTTTCCACTTCGTCACGCGGGATGCCAATACTTTCAGCAACCTGCTTTATTTTCTTTAGTTCCGTTCCACGGGCTATTTCTATATCTGATTTCATATCGGGTAATTATTAGTTTCGCATTTAAGATTGCAAAATTAACAATTAACTCCATACAAAAGTTGGAATAAGCAGAGAAAAATCACTTAAATCGTGAAGTATCTACTGCCTTCCGCTGTTTCTCCTTATAGCCGCCAAACTTATATGTAAATGAAACACCGAATTCACGGAAGCAGGAATAGTTATTCGTTACATTCTGTGTAGCAAAGTGGATACGTGGCGAAATTTGTCCGGTTTCAAAGATATCATTACAGCGTAAAGTGAGCAAAGCTTTTCCTTTTGCAAACGTATATCTCATAGCTGCATCTACATTGCCGGATGCCGGTAAATCATAAATACCTTGTATTGCTTTACTACGTACCATACCACTGATGATAACTTTAATATCCGGCTTACCGGAAAGTGTAAACGTATTGTTCATAAGAGCCATACCATAACAAATCTTACGGTCAAAAGGAATATCCCAGAAATCACTGTCTTTCTGTCGGTCATATACTCCGATCAGAGTAATGCGAGAGCTTAACCACTCTTTCACTTTAAAAGGGATAACCGCCTGTAGTCCTATTTGTTGCTTCTTATCGAAATTTAAATACTTATAGATTTCCAACAAGCGATCAGGAGATTGATACAGTGTTTGGGTAGAATAATTTTTCGTTTGGCTATACCAGGCAGTAAACATATACTTACTTTTCAAAACATATGTGAGTTGTGCCTGGTAATCAATATCCGGCTTCAAGAACGGATTGCCATGAATCTCAGAATATCCGCCTCCTAAATAGGAAATAGCATCTTGTGTAGCCCAATAATCCGGATAATTTTTATCACTGCTAAAAGAAAGTTGCCAGATATTTCCGGCAGATGGAACATAGTTGAGATTCAGAGTTGGATAAAAATTCCATTCATTCCAGACAGGTGTATGAAACTGTTCGGTAGCCAGCGAAACATCCAACGATAATTTATCACCGAAGCTTTTATTAAATCCGGCATAAAAGTTTAAGGTCTGCTCACGCCGACGTGATTTCATGTTATTATTCCCAGACAATAACTCACCATTTTCAGGATTATAGTAGTATTGATGACTATGATCTATACTGGTAGTATAAACCGCTCCGTAATTGATTCCCCAACCTTTACCCAGATCTTGTTCCTCAGAAAGGAAAAACTTCCAACGATTAATACGCTGACAATCATCGCTCAGAAAATCAAGTTCGTCATCATTTAAACGACTGTGCAACAATTGGGTAGAAGGAGACTCATAAAATGTAAATTCTGCACCTGCCTTCAAACCAAACGGAGTACGATAATCCATGCGTCCATTATGAAGTTGATCCGTACTACGGGTTTGCGTATTAGAGGTTTGTGCTCCTTCTACTGTAGTCCGGTTATGCCCATTGGTGAACGTACCATTATAAACAAAGCTCAATTGATGTTCTTCTGCAATTAGGTAATCCGCACCAAGACGAACACTGTGTGTGTTGTGTCGGCTGCGCTGCATCTCATGTGTATTCATTGGATATACATGACCATCCGACAGCGTATGCAAAGCCTCCTTGTCCGTTAAAAAATAGTTGCGTCCATGTCCGTAAGAGTAAAGAAAGTCAGCAGAGAATTTATTTCCGGAATAAAGGAGGCTTGCACGCTCGGTCAATGCTTCATAATGTTTCTGTCTGTAATCGCTAAAAAGTTCTCCCTGAAAAGAAGGAGCATTTCCTCCCCCTTGTTTCAGACAAATATTTATCATGGCTCCACGAACCTGGTAGCGTGCCGGGGCGGAGTACATCACTTCAGCTTTCTCAATACGGCTTGAAGGAATACTCTTTAGCAACGCATTCAGCTGTTCGGTACTCATAGTAGTCACTTTACCATCTATGACTACGGTAACACCCTGTCCGGCAAGTGTGATACTACCGTTCATTTCTGCAACTCCCGGAAGTTCCTTGATTGCATCATAGGCATTATCGACAGGCAAATCATTTATGAGCCGTGGTATGTCATATACCAACTTGCCCTGTGTGGCTTTTACAATGGGACGTTCGCCTTTTATCATCACTTCAGGCAATTCGTGATAAATACTATCAATATAAGTATCCAAGCTATCTTGAGACTGTGCACACAAGTGTGTTAACCCCATGCCAATCATAGTAAACAGTAAATAAATTCGTTTCATATTGTATCTGGTTTTAGTGATAATGCAAAATACGCCAAAAATCAGTTTAGTCTGCGTTATCCGAAACTTATGTAGTGTTATTTAGTCTTATCGTCCACTACCATACAAAACAAAGAAGAATTAGATAATAACACTGACAACAGACTAAATAACAATGAATCTATAGTTATTAAAGTATTCTCTGCTTTCTTTTAAAAGAAGGCTATTTATGGTAACCTTTAGCACAATCTATTGATTAACTTTGCATCCAAATAACAGGATATTTATGAAAATCAATGCTGAAACAAAATATTGCCAGACGTGTGGAATACCTTTAGATATAGATTATACAAATCTTGAGGCAAACCAAAATGTGGAATATTGCGACTATTGTTTGCACAATGGAGTTAAACTCTATGATTTTTCAATGGATTATCTCATTTATCTTTGGGGGCTTTTCCCCGAAGAATATTATAAAGAGACAGGAGTTAATCTCACTTCGGAAGAGTTGAGAACGGAAATGTCCAAACGACTTCCGAATATCAAGAGGTGGAAACAAAAGATCAATACGGCTCATGTGCAATATGATTTGATTATAAGAGTTCAGGAATATATCAACCGCCATTTGTTTGACGACCTTGATTCTGACAAGCTATCTCATGTTGCAGGTATCTCCAAATATTATTTTCGCAGGCTTTTCAAAGCAGTTTGTGGCGAAAATATTGGAATGTACATTCAACGACTGAGATTAGAGTACATTGCATTTAAGGTAATAACGACTGACGTAAGTGTCCCGAAGCTTCTCGATCAAATCAATTATCAGAACAAGCATACACTTTCGAGGGCATTCAAGAGTTATTTCAATTGTTCCATTCCGGAATTTCGCAAAAAGCATTCAAACGTCAATCCCGAGAGGAAGAATCCGATACGAATTGAACCAAGTATTGAAAAAATATCTGGTATTCGAATCGCATACTTGAAATTGGAAAGAACAAATAATGTCATCCATAGCTTCTCTGTTTTGTGGAAGCAGTTGCTACAATTTTCCGAAAAATATGAATTGTCTTCAAAAGGATGTAAATATGTGAGCTTGACTCTCGATTATCCGTATATCACACCTGAAGAACAAAGCCGTTTTATGATTGGGGTAACATTGCCGCAATCATTTGAAATGCCGAAAGGTTTTGGCGTTTATCAAATTCATGCGGGAGAATATGCAATCTTTCGTTTCAAAGGGTTTTATCATGAACTGAATAAGGTGTACCGCCATATTTACCTTGACTGGTTGCCGACAAGCGATTATACTCTGCGGGAACAGCTTACCTTTGAGACTTACATCAACACTCCCGAAAAAACTCCGGCTGCGGAGCTTATAACAGATATTTATATCCCTATTACAAAAAAAGAAACATGAAATACTTAAACCAAGAGATAGAAAACG
This sequence comes from Bacteroides sp. K03, assembly GCF_019734355.1. Taxonomy (NCBI): domain Bacteria; kingdom Pseudomonadati; phylum Bacteroidota; class Bacteroidia; order Bacteroidales; family Bacteroidaceae; genus Bacteroides; species Bacteroides sp. K03. The sequence goes on along the minus strand of NZ_JAASHC010000033.1, from coordinate 9,514 downwards.
AATTAAAAGATCAAGGAGCAGAACTGATTCGCTTTGTCGGCATATCGCATTTGGACGAAAAGCAAAACAGACAACTCCCGACCGCCATTGTTTTTGCGCTTCCGCTAACCGCAGAATATGCTAAAATGGTATTTAATATTCCCGACTACGTACAAGCACGGATAGCGGATAATTACAATTTCGACGATGATGAATATTCGCAAACCGAACATAAGGCAGGAGAAATAGCAGACGAATTGGCCAAGTTCATCACAGGGAAGGGTTATAAAGCCGTTTCACAATCTGATACGGAATTATTGGCCGACGGCGTATTCAATTTTGAAACCAAAGAATCTGTATTGCCCCATAAAACCGTTGCATTACTTGGCGGATTAGGATGGATTGGAAAAAATAACCTGTTAATTACTCCTGAATATGGTGTAGCACAATGTCTCGGTACGGTTTTGACTGATGCTCCACTGGAAACGGTATTGCATGAACCTCTATCTCCAAAATGCGGTAATTGCATTACTTGCGTCAATATCTGCGAGAGAAAAGTCCTTAAAGGTAAAATTTGGAGTAGATCTGTTTCAAGAGATGAAATCGTTGACATACATGGATGCAGTACCTGTTTGAAATGCCTTGTGCATTGTCCCAGAACACAAATATATATAAAGAGGAATATTGTCTGAATCTCCACAAGTAACGAACAAAGAATAACAAATAGAAGAAGCCCAACCGAGGGTTCACAAGAATAAAAACGGAAGAGAAATCAATCCCTTCCGTTTTTTTCTTATATTTTTCCACAACCAATAATTGAAAAATCTAAATCTTTCGAATTACCTTAGCGGGGTTACCTGCCACAATCGTATTCGGTTCTACATCGCTGGTCACAACACTGCCCGCTCCTACAACACTATTCTCACCGATTGTAACTCCCGGAAGGATCGTAGCCCCTGCTCCTATCCATGCCCTGCTACAAATATGTACCGGCTTACAAGTAATAATCGAGCGATTGTCAAGATCATGATTATTCGATATCAGTTGTACGTTGGCGGCTATCTGAACATCATCGTCAATCGTAATGCCACCGGCAGACATCATCAGGCAACCGTTCATTATAGTGACATGGCAGCCAATTCTCACCTCATGGGGACGAACAACTGTAAGCGGGGTATTCACACGACTGCCTTCCCCCATATTCGGGAAAAGACGATGAAGCAGCTCATCATATTCGTCCGTCATCGGCATAGTATGGTTCAGGCGGAATACCAATTGTGCCTGTTCTTTCGCCAAAGCAAGTTCAGCCTCACTCTGGTGTGCACAGTCTATTCTTATTTCTTTCATATATAATGCTACTCCTTATTTCAATCTCTTTCCATCCGAAAAGGCATTCCCTACCTTTTTACCCACTTCCAGGTAATCGTTATTGAACGGATCGAATATAACAGGAGACACTTTGGATACATCCACCTTACCGTTTTCGTCAAGAACACGTTCGTCTACACTTACATTTATTATTTCACCACGTAAAATGCAGGTTTCAGGATTATAATCCTGAAACTTACATTCCAGCACTACGGATAATTCGTCAATCAACGGTGCATCTACAAACTCCGAACGAGTAGCATGGAAACCTGCACGAGCAAATTTATCCGAAACCTTATTACCGGAAACAATACCTACGTAATCACAGGCAACCACCTGTCCGACCTCTGCCATACTCACAGTAAAAGCCTTACGCTTCAGTATATTGGCAGTCGTTTTATGTCCCTCACTAATACAAATACTAATTTCATGCATCTCGCTGATACCACCCCAAGCCGCATTCATAGCATTGGGAGTACCATTTTCATCATAAGCAGCGATAATAAACACCGGCTGCGGATAAGTAAAGGGCTTTGCCCCAAAATTCTTTCTCATAACAATTTATTTTTTAGTCCATTTCTTAATATCTTCCTTCGTCGCACCATTCAAAAGGCGGCCCTTCTGCCATTTCATATCAGGATAGGTTTCCCGCAACTCTTTTTCTACATTAGAAATATTGCTTCCACCCGATGTGGCAAAGGGAATAATCACCTTGCCGGCAAAATCATCGCTCTCAATAAAAGTATTGATGATTCTCGGAGCTGAATTCCACCAAATGGGGAAACCTATATAGATGATATCGTAATCTGCAAGATTCTCCGGTTTAGATTTTAACGCAGGACGTGATTCGGCATTCGACATCTCCACACTACTACGTGAGGATTTGTCATGCCAATCCAAATCAGCAGTGACGTATTCCTTTTCAGGTTGTATCTCGCAGAGCGTACCACCTGTAACTTCTACAATCAACTTAGCTGCTTTTTCCGTCGTTCCTGTTACTGAAAAATAAGCCACCAATATTTTATTACTTTGTTCCTGTGCATTTATGGGGATACATAACATCATGCTCACTACCATAATCATACTTATAACTTTCATTGTCATTTATAGTTTTAATTTCTATTATCATGGTACAAAATTACAGAATAATATCTATCATAAAGGTATATAAATCACTGATTATCTAACCCAAATCACTGATAAAAGAAAATATGAATGTAAAAAGATCGTTATATACAGAATATATTGTAGATTTACATATACAAACAACTGGAACAAACATGATTCGACATACAATCTTTACTATCTTTTGCCTGACAATAGCATTCTCCGCCTATGTTGTCGATACTCATATAAAAGATAGTCTATTGCAACAATTAACCCAACTCATCATCAATCGTTTGTCTGGGGATATATACATTGATCCGGCTTACAATCAGGGTACACGGGTCATAGTTACCCTGCCAATAGTCTGAAAAACGGAAGAAAGTGTTATTTAGTCTTACCGTTAGGTGCGATTAATCCACTTTCCTCTTATCTTTGCCTATACAAAAAACATGTGTATCGGGCATGAAACTACCTTTTAAACATATTGCTATTCTTGTACTCGTTTCGCTGATAGGTATCTTTGCATATCAGGCATATTGGCTTACGGGACTTTACCATACTATGAAAGATGATCTCGAACATAGTATCGTGGAATCTATGCGTATGAGCGATTATAATGAGATGATGCTCCGCGTAGAGAATCTGAGAAACTATGGAGATGCACACGGTGAGGTATCTGTTGCTGCCGGATATAATGACGAGGGAAAATCTTTTGTTCGCAGTAGTACCACTACTTATCAGAATGCAAGCCAGCTGGATAGTACAAAATTCGAGAAACTTACTTCCCAAAGCGATAGTAACATTACCTATTTGAAAGATTCTACAAAAGTAGTGGAGATATACGTACATAATGACACTACCCGTTCCGCCAGAGATTCTAATAAAAAAGCAGAAATGCTATTCAATGGTAAGATTGTAAACTCTCCCGATGATTCAATAAAAGGGCAGAAGGATACTCAGATGGCAGACCAGGAAGAAGGAGAAGCAGCCTTAACCTCCAACAGCGGACTGGATATAATATTAAATGGCAAAAACAGTATGCTGGAACTCGCCACTCACTTCCAACGCGGACTGCATTCCGGCTTAGATATTCTTCTGGATCCCAATTTGCAAGTATATGATAGTTTATTAACCCTTTCTCTCAGAGCAAATAATATTTTTCTGCCGCACCGGACGGAGTTTCTTCATTCCGGAAGTAATATCGATTCTACACTGACCTTTATCGACACACTCGGTATTGCCGGAGACAGCAGTTATATTCCGGGACCGAAAGCACAATGTTACAATTATGCATTCGATCTTCATACCTCATTTATGTATCGCCTTTGGATAGAGCCTGTGACTCTGCTCGTTTTAAAGCAAATGATCGGTATACTTATTACTTCATTCATTATTTTTATCATACTTTCTTTCTCTTTCTGGTATCTCATCCGTACTATCCTGCGTCAGAAATCATTGGAAGAGATTACAAGCGATTTTACCAATAATATCACTCACGAACTAAAAACTCCTATCTCCGTAGCTTATGCTGCCAATGATGCCTTACTCAACTTTAACCAGGCCGAAGAGAAAGTGAAGCGCGATAAATATCTCCGTATCTGCCAGGAACAGTTGCAACGGCTCAGCGGACTGGTTGAACAGATATTAAGTATGAGCATGGAGCGTCGGAAAACTTTCCGTCTGCATACCGAACATTTGGAGTTAAAACCAATGTTAGATACTCTGATCGAACTTCATAAACTGAAAGCAGAAAAAGAGATTACCATCACTTATGAAATAGAACCTGCCAATCTTTCTGTGACGGCAGATCGTACTCATTTCAGTAATATTATCAGCAATCTGATAGATAATGCCGTGAAGTATTCTCCGGGGCAGGTTCTGATTAAATTGCATTGCCATCGTAATGCGAACGGACAGGTTGAAATATCTGTTACCGACCAGGGTATCGGCATAGCTTCCGAGAAGCAAAAACATATATTTGATAAGTTCTATCGTGTTCCTACCGGTAATCTTCACGATGTTAAAGGTTATGGGTTGGGGCTCTATTATGTCCGGACAATGATAGAGAAACACGGTGGTACAGTAAGTGTAGCGAGTGAACCGGGACACGGAAGTACATTTACATTAGTAATTAATGAGTAGTTTTATTATGAGTATGAGTATGAGTAAGGACAAAATCAAAGTACTACTGGTGGAGGATGAACTCACCCTCGCCATGATCATCAAAGACACGCTTGAAGAAAGTGACTTTATTATCCATACTGCTGCCAATGGTGAAGAAGGATTACGCCTGTTTTTTGATTTACGTCCGGACGTTCTGGTAGCTGATGTAATGATGCCTCGTATGGATGGATTTGAAATGGTACGTCGTATCCGCCAGACAGACAAGCAAACGCCAGTACTCTTTCTCACAGCCCGGTCGGCAATCAACGACGTAGTAGAAGGTTTTGAACTCGGTGCAAATGATTACCTGAAGAAGCCTTTTGGTATGCAAGAACTTATTATACGCATCAAATCATTGGCAGGAAAGGCTTTTTCTTTTACCGAGACACACAAGGAAACACGTTTTGAGGTCGGACACTATATTTTTGACTCTATAGCACAAACACTTATATATGCCGGTACAAAGCAGGAGCTCTCTCATCGTGAGTCGGAAATACTAAAACGATTGTGCGAGAATCGTAATCAGGTTGTGAATACGCAAAACGTTTTGCTGGAGCTATGGGGAGATGACAGCTTCTTCAATTCCCGCAGTCTGCATGTATTTATCACCAAGTTAAGACATAAATTAGCACAGGATGAACGGATACGTATCGTTAATGTGCGTGGTATTGGTTATAAAATGATCGTTAACTAACGGAGGATGAAATTATGGACAAAAGGATCTGCATCGGCTTTCTATTCTCTCTTTTCGCAATCCCGTTTTTTTCACAGACCGAGGCGCCCAATGATAGTATAAAGCTATTGGTTCCCACCGTCCCGGAAAGCCGTTCACCTGTACATACAGATGACAGTGGTTTCATTTTATCGGATGCTACTCCTGACCCACATCATGCCTCTCCTGTGGCAGCAGACAGCATGACGATGCGTATCACTATCCCCGAATTTATCCAGACTCCCTGGCCCAAACCACGTCTTGGTCAGGATTCCAACCCCTGGGCACGCGACTATAACAGATATGACAACTTCATACTCACTCCCAATAGTTACATCAGCACCTATAGTACATACAATACGTATCCCACTATGGGTACTCACATAGATGTCGGTGCTGCCTATACCTATCAGTTCAATGAGCGATGGGATGTTACCGGAGGGATTTATACAACAAAATATACAATGCCTTCCTTCGTTCATGGGTCTCAGTTTGATGCAGGCTTCAACGGCTCATTCGGATATCGTATTAATGATTGGCTCAAAATAAGAGCAGTCGGGCAATACTCCATCAACGGGCAACGCAATGCAGCACACGGTTATCTCACTCCTATGGCTCCACAGAGTTACTACGGAGTAATCATGGAGTTGAAGGTAACCAATTGGCTTGAACTCCACGGAGGCATGGAACGGGTGTACGACCCAATGAAGATGAAGTGGAAAACAGTTCCAATCGCTTATCCTGTTTTTAAAATCGGAGGGAAATAAAACAGAGCGATTGTAAGAGAAGCACTCAATGATTAACCGCCCATTATTCAAGTTAAGTTTCTACAACAGATTATTCCCCGATATAGATAATCAGCAAATATTTTCTATCTTTGCCTCAATAATAACCTACGGATATGAAAAAGCTGATATTATTCTTTTCATTGCTATTAGCAACGGCTGTAGTGTCCGCACAATCGGAACTACCGTCAGATGATCGTACCCCTCGTGCTCCGGAAGAGAACTATAAGGAGTTTGGCGGATTTCTGCTGGATATGGGTTTGATGAGTGTTATGCCTTCCCATTTGCCCAAAGTAGATCTTTCTCTATCCGATACCAGCAAAGATTTTAATCAATTGTTCCGTCTCAATCCGGATGTAACTTATTCACAGGGATTATCAAACGTTTTTACCCCTTCTTTCTCCGGATTCGGCGGATTTGGTTTCGGCTCTGCACAAAACCTGCAAATGGGATCATTCAAACTGAAAAACGGTATGCGAATCAATACATACGGTGAATATAATGCCGATGGATACAGGGTGCCTAACCGTAGTGCACTACCCTGGGAAAGAAATGCTTTCAAAGGAGCTTTCGAATTGAAATCGGCCAATGGTTCATTTGGAATACGCATAGAAGTACAGCAAGGAAGAAACCCCTATTACCCTTAATAATAAAGTATGAATATACTGATTATTGGTGCCAACGGCTTTACCGGCCGGCGGATACTGAACGACCTCGTGGCACGCGAAATATACAACATTACTGCTTGTTCGTTACGCAATGACATCCAAAGTGGCGACGGCTATCAGTTTATCCGCACGGATATACGTAATGCATCAGAAGTACGGGCACTCTTCAAGGAGGTTTGTCCGGATGTGGTTATTAATACTTCTGCACTGTCAGTACCAGACTTCTGCGAAACACATCATAATGAGGCGCGCGCTACCAATATCACTGCGGTAGAACATCTGGCGCGTGCCTGCGAACAGTATGGAAGTCGTTTTATACACCTTTCCACCGATTTTGTGTTTGATGGCAGAACTGACCGGTTGTATACAGAAGAAGATGAACCTAATCCGGTCAATTACTACGGAATCACCAAACTTGAAGGGGAAGAGCGTGTTGCCGAATATTGTGGCAATTACGCCATTGTCCGCGTAGTCGTAGTTTATGGGAAAGCATTGCCCGGGCAACATGGTAATATTATACAGCTGGTAGCCAACAAACTACGTAGCGGTGAAACAATTCGTGTTGTTTCCGACCAATGGCGTACTCCTACCTTTGTAGGTGACATCTCGCATGCTGTAGAACAATTAATGCATCATCCCCGTAATGGAATTTACCATATCTGCGGAAGCGATTGCGTTTCTATAGCTGATATAGCCTATCGCGTAGCTGAGGTATTAGGGTTGGACCGTTCCCTCATTTTGCCTGTCACTACGGAAGAAATGCAGGAAGCCACTCCCCGTCCCCGTTTTAGCGGCCTGAGTATTGCAAAAGCAAAACGAGAAATCAATTATACCCCACATACCCTTGAAGAAGGGATAAAAGAGATGTTTACATGAAAAGTGATACCCTCATACTACAATCTAAACCCTATACAGACAAAGTAATCGGCTTCGCCGGTCCTACCCCATTGGAGATCGTATTGGATGCTTCCGGAAAAATATCAGAAGTGAAGCTTCTACCCAACAAAGACACTCCGAAATACATACAGATAGCCATAGATGGCGGCTTACTGAAGGCCTGGAACGGACTTACGCCCCAAGAAGCACTGGCAAAGAAAGTAGATGCAGTATCCGGAGCTACTTTTACATCAAGGGGGATTATTAATACGGTGCATAAGCGTCTCGAAGTTTATGAAGCCGAACAAAGCCGTTCCGATGTCTCACTCCTTGCTACAACAGGTACAGGATTGCTAATTATTATCGCATTGGGATACTTCCTGATGCGTAGAAAGAAACGACGAAAGAAAGGTTATGAATAATTGGAAGAAAAAGTTTATTATTATATGGTCAGGGCAATTATTTTCTATTCTCAGCAGTTCAATTGCTCAGTTTGCTATCGTGCTGTGGATCAGTCTTGAAACGGGTTCTGCCGAAGTACTTTCATTTGCTACTATTGCTGCATTATTACCTCAGGTAGTATTAGGTCCTTTTGCCGGTGTATTTGTAGACCGCTGGAGCCGTAAGTGGACTATGATATTGGCAGACAGCTTTGTTGCTCTCTGTTCCGGGGTTATTGCGCTGTTGTTCTATCTCGATATTATCGAAATATGGCAAATTTATCTGTTACTGATGCTCCGTTCCATTGGCAGTGCTTTCCATGCACCTGCCATGAAATCATCCATACCGTTGCTTGCTCCGGAGAAAGAGCTTACGCGTATTGCCAGTATTAACCAGGCGATACAAGCAGTGTGTAATATCTGTGGTCCGGTGTTGGGTGCTGCATTGATTGTTGCTACGGACATGAGCATAGTGATGCTTCTCGATGTGGTAGGAGCTGCCATAGCTTGTACGGCTCTGCTGTTTGTATTCATTCCCAATCCGGAAAAAATAGGAACAGATACCGCCGATAATGTATTGCGGGATATGAAGGCAGGCTTCAACGTTATTAGTAGGAATCGTGGATTGAGTTGGGTAATGGTAATCGAAGTGCTTATCACTTTCTTTGTAATGCCTATCGTAGCCCTGTTACCTCTGATGACGTTAAAAAACTTTTCGGGAACAGCTTATCAAGTCAGCCTGATCGAACTTCTTTTCGGTTTAGGTATGCTGTTGGGTGGTATTCTGCTAGGAATATGGAATCCCCGTGTCCGAAAGGTAGTGATGATGAATGTATCTTATGTTATCATCGGAATAAGCATTTTTATTTCAGGTATTCTACCGCCTTCGGCATTCATTGCCTACGCCATATTTTCTGTAGTACAAGGCCTTGCAATCCCATTTAATTCGGGTCCCTTCACAGCGTTGCTTCAAACCAAAATCGAAGCTTCTTTCCTGGGACGTGTATTCTCGTTGTTTGACAGTATCAGTTTACTGCCTTCTATTTTAGGATTGATGGCTACCGGATTTATAGCAGATGCTATCGGTGTTGCCAATGTATTTGCAATATGCGGTATTGCTATTGTATTGACTGGGACACTGGCGTTCTTTATTCCTTCGATAATGAAATTGGAAAGGAGAGAATAATTTGCTAATGTGCCAATGTGCCAATTGGCTGGCAATGAGTGCTTCCCGCACGAAGAGGTACGACAAACGATGATTCATTGAAACGCAGATGAACACAGATTTTCGCAAAGGGAAACAAATATAAATAAAGATACACAGTCTTTTAATCTGCGTTAATCCTTTAGATTTGCATCATAATAAATAGAGGTTGAAATATTATCTTTGTAGTTAAAACAAGTTAACCAAGGAAA